>JBFWYJ010000039.1:0-13748 GCA_050186555.1 Bacteroidia bacterium | reverse complement strand
AAAGGTATTCTCAGTATTACAATTGTTACTCCCCCTAAAATTATACCAGTAGATGTTTTCTCCCTTATCACCTAATTTTTGTTTTATATAATGCATAATTTCTAAAGGCCATATTTATCTAGGCGGATGCTTTACTGAACATAATATTGAGCAAAATTCCCCAAACCTGCAAAACAACCCCAAACTTACAGTTTCAAACAAATTCTACTCAAGTCTGCAATAACGCCCCTTCTCGGCTGTTGCCCAATCTCCCCGCCACACCTTTGCGTCATAAATTTTAAAACAAAAAATTATGACAGCATTAAAACAAAAACATCACTCTCACATGCGAGTGATAAAAGGCGGGAACCATCCAAAGAAAAAGTTCTCCAAAAAATCAAAATTCTATTTTCTCAAACGAGAAAAAAAACGTAAAGCCTGCATTGAGCAGAAGAGTTTATTCTTCGCCAATATTTGTGTAGAAACATTAGGCTTGATGCAAAAAGTAGCAAGAGCAATTAATCCGGCATTCTACTTTGAACGATTAGTACCACATTACGAAGTGCTTCGTAATGTGATCTCCAACTCGCATGAAGCGGAAACTTACAGCACCGACATCATCGAAAGAGAGCTCTGCATTTACAAAAGCTTTGCACACCTGAATCCGCAACGTTTACAGGATTACAACAAAGTATTAATGAAAGGCGAAGATGAATACATTGCCCTTTACAAAGAGAGGGAAGAAAATCATTTAGATAAAGTTTCCGGCTTACGATTCATTGCAAAAAAAATGATGCTTTATGTAGCAACTTCCGAAGCGGAATTGTTTTTAGAGATCAACGAAAAACTCATCCAGTACCAGGATGAAAAGCTCACACAGCTTTTTTACAACATCACCATCCATGTAAACTTTTTAAAACAATCCGGTCATGGTCAATAAAACAGAAGAGGGAAAATTTATGCTCAAGGCATACTCACCCAAGGAAATCCGCAATCTATATGGGGTTTCAGCACTCACCTATAAAAAATGGACGGAAGGTTTTAAAGATGAGATCGGAGAATTAAAAGGCAAATACTATACCGTTGCGCAGGTAAAAATCATCATTGATAAACTGGGCGCACCGGGTATTGTTGAACTGTGATCTAAAGAAACGATGGAACATATATTCGATAATCGCCATGTCTTACAAAGCTTCGTGGTGCAGGGAGGTTGTAAAGCTTCAGTTTCCCCTTCTTCAAAAAAGTACGTCAATTCATTTGAGGATGCACAAAAAATGTTTTTTGATAATGCTTCTGACATAGAGTATAAAAAAATCAGAGCGCATTTATTTGTGGAAACAAAAAAGAAGTTGAGCGATAAACAAACAATAGCATGGTGCAACGATGTACTTGAAAACACGCTCCTTAATCACAGATCCTATGATTATAATGGCACAGGGCGAGTTGGTTTACGAGAACTGTTTATGGAACGAGTAGCATTAAGAGGAAGCTGTTATGCCATTCTGTTTTTGAAAAAGCATTATTACAAACATGCTCATCCTAAAAATGTCTTACAAAAACGCTCTTTGAAATTGCTATCTAAATAACACTTCGATGCGTTTGGATGCGCAAGATGAATCTAAACAGTGGTTTTCGGAAAGTGAGTCAAACCCTTGCCATTCCTTTGTTCCCGTAAAGTAATTACTACAATTAAAAAAGGAGGGCAATATGGAAAAAAATCAAAGTAGTACAGATAGTAGCAGCAATATGTTTCTCACAGGAACTATTCTGCTTGCGAACTTGGACTACTCAGGACTTGCCGATTATGCAGTCAAGGCACTCGTGGGCGGAGTGATTTGGATGGCATTTAAAGTAGCAGGGGATTACATCAGCGAACGATTAAAAAAGAAGTAATGGAGACTTGGAAAAAAATAACGGTAGGAACAATAATCGGAGGCGGATTAATCGGTGGAACAGTTTACTTGTTACGACTCAATAAAATGAATGCAGAACTGGAAACAGTACCGATGGTAAAAATTCACAAACTTGATTTTTCAGGATTGACATTGAGAGTGGATGTACAATTAAAAAATCCAACACGCACACCGTTTAAAATAAAATTTCCATTTATCAAACTAGTGTACAAAGGAACAACAGTTGGCTCTTCGCAGGTACTCGACAAAGAAATTCAGATACCGGCTTTTGGAGAAGCTATCATTGACAAGATGATGATCAAAGTTCCGCTGATGAATATTTTTTCTTTATCAGGTGGATTGATTAAAGCTATTCAAAATAAAGAGCCGGTAAAGTTGGAAGTAAAAACACTCACTACGATTGACATCGGTTGGAAAAAAGTACCCTACACGAAAGCAGATACCATTACACTTAGTCAAGGAAAGGCATAACATGGAAAGAAGAGAAACGATACGAGTTAAAAGCGGAAAGGAATACGACCATTTGTTTCCAAGGGCAATGCTTACCACTATCACTAAAAAAGAAGGTGCAACGGTAGCGGATACCATTCGGTTCATTCCACAAGTAGTGAGAGATACTTTGTTTCACACAGAGAAAATCGCCAAAATTTTAAAAGGCAGTAATGTAAGAGAAACCTGCTCAAATATTTGGCACTTTGTTTACAATCACATCGCCTACAAAAAAGATGAAGATGGAAAAGAGCAGGTACGGAGTCCTGCAAGAGCGTGGCATGACAGGGGCAATATACAAGGAGTGGATTGCGATTGCTACTCGGTATTTATCAGCAGTATTCTGAGCAATTTAAATATCAGACATAAGCTAAGAATTACCAAATACAAAGAAGACCGCTTTCAACACATCTACCCTATTGTTCCTTTAAGTGATGGCTCATATATAACAATCGATTGTGTAGTAAGAAATTTTGATTATGAAGAACCCTACAGCGAAAAAAAAGATACAAACATGGATTTAGAATATTTGAATGGAATCTACGATTCCAAAAACATTGACACACTTGACTTGGTAGGCATCTTCGATGATAGCCAAGCAATGTCGGAATTAGGAAAACTCTTCCGTAGAAAAGCAAAAGGAGGTGGTTCAGGGGGAGACTCAGAAGGCGGTGGCGGAAAGAAGAAAGGGAAATTAAAAACCTTGCTAAAGAAGGGGCTGCACTTTACCAACAAATTAAATCCTGCAACAGCAACTATTAGAGCAGGTGTTTTACTCTCGGCAAAATTAAACGTGATGAAAATCGGAGAACGTTTAAAATGGTCATACCTAAGCGATGAAGCCGCTAAAAGTAAAGGTTTGGATATGGGCAGATTCGCCAAGCTAAAAAGAATAAGAGAAAAACTTGAAAAGATTTTTTACGGTATGGGAGGCAAACCGGAAAATTTAAAAAAAGCGATTCTTACAGGCAAAGGAAACAAGAACAAAGAAGTAAACGGTTTGGATGCGGGCTATGACCCACTAGATGGATTGGATGAAACATCCGATGCTTCCACTATCCTGGGAACAGATATGTACCACGATGAATTATCAGGAGTGGAAGATGATTTCGGGGAATTGGGAGTTGTGACAGCAACAGCGATTGCTTCTGCAACAGGTGTTATCGGAGCCATTGCCGCCTTACTAAAAAGTGTCGGAAATATATTTCCGAAAAAAGGAAAAGAAGGTGAAGGCTCAGGCGGAGAAGGTGGTGGAAGTGAAGAAGGCGGTGGCGGTGGTTCCTTTGAAGAAGGTGGCGGATCAAGTGATGAAGGTGGTGGCGGAAATGTAACTACCAAAAGTAAAAGCTCCGGTTCTTCTGGTGGTGGTGGAAGTGGTAGCGGAGATGATGAAACATCTAACGATTCATCGGATGATTCCAACATCAATGGAAAGAGTAAAAGCAAAGCCAAAGAATCAGATGACGGGGACAAGCCCGAAGGCTTTTGGGACAAGAATAAAAAATGGATCAAGCCTGTTGCGATTGGAGTTGGAAGTTTAGGGTTACTATTCGCAGGATACAAAATCGTCACACATAAAAAACCTACACCACCACAACCTGCATTATCAGGTATTCCAAGAAGTAAGAAGAAACATAAACGTAAAAAAAACAATCATTTCAAAAGTAAAAAATACAAGAAAGAATCAGTTGCATTACTGTAAGAGAAAATAATTTTTGAGTTCAATTAAATAACAAAAGAAAAAATGGGAAAAAGTAAAAACAGGTACATAAAAAAAGCGCACCAACACGAAGTCTTAAATGGAGCAAATCCATTAGCGAAAGGTGACTTTAAAAAGACTGCCATCGAAACAGGTCGCGATGTATTAATCGGAGCTATTGGTGGAGGATTAGCAGGCGCGGTGGTGGGACGTTCATCTTTCCTTGTCGGAATTGCAGTAACCGGTGTTGGACATTACATGGGCAGTAATGGCGCAGCAGCATTCGGTGTCGGCATGATGGCATCGGGAGGATATCAAGCAGTTGCAGGAATGAATGGTTCTGAAAGAGATGGCTTTGAAGGAGTAAAAGACCGTATGGCAGCCTTTAAAGATGAATTTAAACGCAAACTCTTTTTAGATAAGATCATCAAAAGTAAAGACGATGGTACTAACGGTATGGGAGAAGTACAATACATCACCTACCCCAATGGTAAAGAACTTGAAGGAGCGTTTGATGATTTAGACCGAATCGAAAGACAAGTGGCAGAGTCAGCAAAAAACTTTGAGCGTAAACAATCCTTTTCAGGTGGGGTTGGAGAACTGGGCGAAGAGCCAATTTTATAATACCTGAAACCCTCATCATCAATCATCACATCAAACAAAAATTAATTACAAACTAAAAACAAAAAAATATGTTAGGAGCATTAGAAGGAATTGAAGAATACAACAACTCAGCAGCATTGCTTGGTCTTGATGGCCCTGAAACACAGGAGTTACTTGGCGCATTAGGACGCATGAATCCTATTCAGCGCATGCGCGTCATGAATAAAATGGCAGGAGGAGTCCCTGCAAGCAAAGGCTCTCGTGCCGAAATGGAAAAACATTTTAATGAGTTGCCACAACACATTAAACAAGGTTTGTTAAAAGGAGAATTGCGATTAGCGGACACTATTATCTACAGTATCAAACCTGTGAATTCAAAAACAATTAAAATGTTTGAAACACAAGATGACAAAGAAGTAGGCTTGCGTAATATCAGCAATGCCAAATTACCAAAGAACCAAGCTTTATTGGTGAGCGGTATTTTCTTATTGGCATGTGTTCCTGTTGAAGTAACCAAAGACAAAGTAATTGGAACAAAATTCGAAGGAATTGAAGATTTCGCAGCCATTGCCAATGGAGAGTTCAGTTTAAAAAGTAACAAGAAAATCATTATGCCTGAAACGGTAAACACGATTTTCAAAACCAAAACGATGAACACCGTTCCTGTTGGTTATTACAAACTGGCAAATCCCCGAATGATACACGATGATATTTTGGTGGAAGCTACTATTGACTTAGGTTCAATGGAAGGTTTAGATCCAAAAACACATTTGTATGTAGGCTTGCACGGAACAATTACTACTCCATAAAGCAAAAAAGAGGTTTGCTGATTTTCAGCAAACCTCTTTAAAATCTAAACAATGAAAAATATTATCGATTAAAGATAGGAGAAAAATGTTAAAATACTATTCCAAGCAATTTGATGTGCAGATACCCGAAGCCGGAAAAACGGTAAAGAAAACTTTTGAGGTAGATAAAAGTGTGAAAACCATTTATGGTGTGTGCATTCTTTCAAACCGTGATGACTTGGCTTATTACAGAGGTTCGTTTCGATTAGAGATCAACAAAGATGAAATCTATGCCGATGGTTATTCAACTAAAAAGATTATGTCATCGGAAAATGTAGAGCCGAACAAGCGTTGTTTTTACATTGGAAAAATAGTTGTTGGGAATGGACTGATCACATTTGAATATACTGATAGTGAAGATGGCAGAACAGTATTCGCACCGTATATCGTGTCGTTAAGTGTTGATGGAGAAAGAGAGAGCGAGATATGAGTAGAGTAAGAGTCTTAGTAACCGAAACAAGTATTACCAAAGCGGGACAGGTCAAACATTTTCAAATAAAACTTTCCAAACACGCTTTTAAAATTGTTGGGATTGAAACCGATGTGTTTTTAAAATCGAAATCGGGAAAAGATGGAGTCGCACTTTCTACTACAGCAGAAATTAAAAGTACAGAAGTTTTTGTTTCTGCAAGAGAGCCAAGAAAAGAAGGTTATTACAACGTAGCCGGAAAACTAAAACTCCAAAGTATGGAAAAGGAAAACATCTTTTATTCGGATTGGGTTAAGGCATCGATATTTTACGAAGAATTTAAACAGCCTAAAGCGTTTGAAATTCACTCGGGATTAAAAGACATCAGAGGAAAGACCGCGCCAAAAAAAGTAGATGTTCCTGTTGAGTCAACCATTATCAATGCTTTATATCACGATAACATTGGTAAGTTCTATAAGCAAGATTTGTCTTACACACTAAAAGTATTTGTGTGGATGGAGGTTAACGAACAACAAAACGGAGTTGCATTTGAATTTTTAACTAACGAAAAAGAATCAACAGAAAAATGACAACATCACTTGCATTGGAATACATCCCCCGCAGAATGGAGGAGTTGGGTTATGGTAAAAATTATTACATACGCTTCAGGCATTTGGTATTACAAGCCGGAGAATTGTTGGAGTTAGAAGCCTACAATCAATTCTACATTATGGTGGAAGATGCCCCGGTCAGTATTAGTGTGATATCCGATTTTGGAATGTATGATTTGAGTTTTGGAAAAACCAACGAGCAGAGTTACGAACATCAGGGACTTATTTACATTAACAACTATGCAACATCAGTTAATCACTTACGCTTCATTCAGGTAATACCGAAACATTTAAAAACGGAAGAGAAAAAATAATATGGCAATCACAAGCGAAACATACGATCAGTTAAAAATTGATAAACTCAAACTGTATCTGCAAACACAAGCGGATAGAAACGCAGCACGATTCTATGAAATCTATGTCGATAATTTAAAAGCAGTCCATAAAACAAACAACATCCAGGAGTTTGATTCTTATGAGGATTATATGACCGAAGATACAGACCGTATCCGAATCTTAGTGTACTCTACTAATTCTCAATCTCCCCGCAACGACCAATATGTGTACCGCATGAAAAAGCAGGACGAACAAAAAACAGTTGTTCAACAACAAGGATTAAGCGGGATTGAAATTGAAAGTCGCATGGAAGAAAAGCTTCAAACACATCGGGAACGATGGGAACATGAAGCTCTTGTAAAAGAGCTGGAGCAAACCAAACAGCAACTCAAAGAATCAGAAGAGTACGCTGAAAAATTGGTAGCAGAATTACAAGAATACAGAAGCAAAAAACTGCATTGGGGAAATGTGAATCTTGGAGAGTTAGCATCTGTTGTTGTAGAAGGAATCGTCAGACGCAATCCACAAATGGTTGCGAAGTTACCGGGCGGAGAAGCATTAGCCGGAATCATTGAGCAGGACAATAAAGAAAGAGGAACCACTACTCCAACTCAGGAAACAGAAGTCAGCTTTAAAAAGAAAAGCGATGCGCCTCAATTAAGTGATGAAGAGAAAGGCTACTTAAACTTTATGCGTGGTATTGCTGAAAGTTTTGATGATGAAGAGATCGTTATTTTAACTCAGGTCATTACCAAACTGGAGGAAGATACTACACAACTCAAACCCGTTGCCGAATTATTAAACATCAACGTAACTGAAGTTCTGAAAAATATCGGCAAGAACTAAATCATTAATCCATACAGAAATCTTTTAGCAGGCTGTGAAAATCAGCCTGCCTAAAGGAAAACTGTGTCAACACGAAAAAAACATGGCAAAATTTAATTACGATATCAGCATTGAAGCACCTACGGAACAAGAGTCGGACACCAAGATGAGTGCATTAACGGTATTGGCTTCACGCCTTACTGCAAAGGAACTGGAGAAGTTGGCGCACATCGTTAAAAACGATCCTGTAAAACTATCACTTGCAAAAAAAGCATTAGGGGTATAAGAAAAAACAGATGCAAGAAATAATTCCATATCAAAATCCGAATGTTCCAAAAGAACAAGGTTTGAGCCTAAAGGAAAAACTCCTTTACTCAGCTATTGGTTTGGCGGTATTGGGAGGCGGTGTGTATTTCGGAAGGAAGTTGATTTTAAATAAAGTGGCGAACAAAGAAGAGAACCAAAGTTTTGAAGACGGATCTTCTGCAACAATTGCCAAGCAAATTAAAATGGCTTTTGAAAATGACGGATGGTTCGGAACAAACACAACGGCTTTAAGAAATGCCCTTCGGCAAATTAGCAGTAAAGATGAGTTTGCAAAAATTCAAAAGTCCTATCAAAAACTTTACAACTCCAATTTATTAAAGGACATGGCTGATGAGTTGCAAAGCACCGAGTACAATGAGATGCTACAAATTATTGCAGGAAAACCTCCAAAGAAAGGACAAGCGCCAACTGTTAACACTTATGATGCATGGGCGAAAAGATTAAAAGCCGCTTTTGATAAATCGTACGGCTTTTTACCGGGGACAGATGGTGATGCCGTTGTTGCGGTCTTTAATGAGATACCCACACAAACCGCATTTATACAAACAGCTGTTTCCTACAAAAAACTCTACGGAACAAATATCATCGATGATATGAAAGCAGAAGCAGAGTTTGGACAGTATAGCGACTGGATGAAAATTATCACAACAAAAAAGAAATAGCGGGCGGAGAGCCTCCGCAGGCAATTAAAAAATTAAAAATGAATAACCCTAGAAACATAAAATACATTGTGGTGCATTGCAGTGCCACACCCACCAATACCACACTTGAGTCCATCAAACGGTATTGGAAAGAACAACGAGGATGGAAAGATACACCCGGTTACCATTATTTTATTCAAAGAGACGGAACAGTTGTTCAGTTGTTGGATGAAAAGAAAAATAGCAATGGTGTCTATCAACACAACTCCGCTTGTATCAATATTGCCTATTTAGGTGGAATTGATAAGCAGGGAAAACCAATTGACAACCGAAGCGATTCACAAAAGCATGCGATGTTCGATTTGATTGTAACACTCACTGAAAAATATCCTTCTGCTGAAGTATTGGGTCACCGTGATTTTCCAAACGTACACAAAGCCTGCCCCTGCTTTGATGTAAAAGATTGGTTAAAAAATTACGAACCCGATTTAGGTAACGCAGCATAAGATGATACTTGGAAAATTACGAGCCATACTTCGTCACAAACGTTATGAGCTTTATACTCGTCCTTACGAACTCAATATTGTAGGCTTGCGTGGAAACAGCACCGAGCCCAACAAATTTGATGACGAGATTCATGTGTTCTATAAGATTAGCCCGATCAAGTGGAACTATCATGTATTTAAAGCCACAACCGACCCCGGTACGTTTTGGTTAAAAAATCCGATGCAACAGCAAGGTACTGCTATCCTTTCAGAAGGACAGTATCTCAATTCCTATCAGTTAGGACTGCATCAGGGAAAATACAAAGCCTTAGTACAACGTAAACCCGTGACCGTGATTCGTGATTACGACCGCAATGCAAAACTCGATTTTCTCAATGGTACAAAAACAACAGGCCTATACGGAATCAATATCCACAGAGCCAATAAAACAGGTACTACAAGAACAGTCGATAAGTATTCAGCAGGATGCCAAGTATTTGAAAATGCAGATGCCTTTCAGGAGTTTTTAAAACTATGCGAACGCCACTACCAATTATATGGTAACAAATTTACTTATACCCTGATAGATTTCAGGTCAGTAAAAAGAGAAAACATTAGGCGTGCCGCATACGGTATAGGAACTCTTGGATTGATTGCAGTTGGATATTTTTCTTTTAAAAGCAGAGATAAAATAGTCCAATTATTTAAACGAAAAGAAAAAACGAACAATGAAAATTAAAGACATCTTTCATCAATTATTAAAAGACAAGGACGGAAATTTCTCACTCAGAGAATTATTTACCATGCTCTATGTTTTAATGTCCATTATTTCTTGGGTTGGTCAGCAGTTCTTTGGAGTAGTAGTTCCCGAATATATGTTTTACGCTTTCATCTCTATGGTTGGAGCAGGAACATTTGGTTATTCGTTGGAACGTAAATCCAAAAGTGGCCCGCTCAGAAAATAAAAATTAATCATTCTAAAATCAAAAAAATAAATTATGAAAAAAGTACCAATCGTTATTTTAATTACAGCCTTGTGCATCGGCTTATTTCTATTGTTCAGTACCTGCTCCAATGATACTGAGCATTTAAAGCCGGATAAAGAACAAGTTCAGAGTGCGGAACAAGAGGCGAACTTAGTTGAAGAGTATTATCAAAATGCCTTTATACACTTAAAGATTCATTCCGATAGTTTGGAAAAGGAGTTGAGTAAAGCACAACGACAACTTATCGCTACCAAAATAAAACTAGAGCAATCCAAATTTGATGTAGTGAAATTGGTGGAGAAGGATACATTCGGATTAAGTGTCGAACAAAAACTAAATGATTGTGATTCGCTGAAAGAGGAGGTTTCAGATTATGTGGTTTGGGTGGATAGCACACAAAGCTGTTATGAAACTACAATCAGAGAGCTCACTAATATAGTCGCGGTCAAGGATTCAGAAATTGTTGTTTGCCAAATTTCATATACCCAACTCAAAAGTATAAACGATGATAATCTGCAACGAGAACGAAAACTGACAGAAGATTTGGAAACTGCTTACAAGCAACAGCGAAAAAAGCAGATTCAAAACAAAGTGTTGGCTGTGGGTTTTTTAATTCTCTCCGGTGTAACCACAAGTTTATTAATTCAATCACGACAATAAATACGCATGAAAGAAAAAACAATTGTATCAACTGTAACGCTCGCTGCTTCTTTAATTAGTTATTTCTACGCAAAGGAATCATCAAAAGATGTTGTTCCCTATGTAATGATTGGAGGATTTATTGGAGCGGTTATAGGCGAAGTAGTTGTGGGAGCGATAAAAGACAAGGACGATAATAATCAAAATAATTAAACATGACAGTAGAAATCATAAACAGCGGTGCGAGTTTAAAAATCATTTCAGATGGTTCTCCCCGCTTTGTATTAAAAAATCAAATCCGAGAGGTAGAAATTGTACGTGATACAATTATCAAAATCGACATCGGACAAGGAGCGTTGTACAACGTATTTGTTGACCAAGCTGAAGTGACTGTTCCAGTCAGTTTGAATGTAGCAGATTTACGTGACAAGATTATGGAGATGCTTCAAACAAGTGTGAATGGTTTAGCAACAGAACAAAAACAAACCGAAGGTAATTCCGAGATCGTAAACATTAAAAATAGTGTGAACGACATGAAGGATAAGGTAAATGCCTTGAACGATAAATTGTTCTTTGAACCAAAACAAGTTGATGAAGCAAACTCAAATGTTGTGTACAAAGGTTTTGCTAATCCGGGTGCACAAAACGTAGATGCTGTTTGGGCGATTCAAAAAATCACAAATAACAGAGGTGTATTAACTTACCAATGGGCTGGCGGTAACAAGAACTTTGATAAAGTTTGGGATAACCGTAAAGCATTAGTGTATAGTTAACATTAAAACAAAAAGCAGGCTGTGAATTTTACAGCCTGCTTTTATTATTTTCTGAATGAAACTACCTGAAATAAAATTAAGCTATATCAATCCTGTTAAAAAAGCGGATAGGATTAAAATCAAAACGGCCGAAGGAGCTGTGAAGGTTTTAAAAACTATTTTCTCTCCTGATGAATTAGAGTTGCGAGAACAGATGATGGTTTTGTATTTAAATAATGCAGGGGATGTGATTGGGTATACCAAACATTCAGTTGGCGGCATAACAGGAACACTCGTTGACATTCGCTTAATTTTAGCAGGGGCATTAAAAAGTTTAAGCACCGGAATTATTATTTCACACAACCATCCGAGCGGAAATTTAAATCCTAGCGAATCGGATATCAGCATTACAAAGAAATTAAAGGAAGCCGCTAAATCTTTAGAACTTGAATTAATAGATCACATCATTATTACCAAAGAAGGTTTTTTCTCTTTTGCAGAGGAAGGAATGAACGGACTGGAAGGTTTTTATGAGTATAGCCATCCCTCTGCAAATATCATTAATGAACCAAAACAAAAGAAGAATGAAATTATTCTGCTTGATTTATTCAGCGGAACAGGCGGCTTTTCAAAAGGATTAGAAGAAGCAGGTTATCATATCAAACAACATTACTTTTCTGAGATTGATAAATATGCTGTGGCTAATTATCAATACAATTTTAAAAACTCAATTAATCTTGGCGATGTTACGAAAATCAATACCAAAAAAATCCAACGCCCAAACATTATCTGCTTTGGTTCACCCTGCCAGGATATTTCCATTGCTGGCAAACGCAAAGGGCTTAAAGGAAAACGAAGCAATCTCTTTTTTGAAGCAGTTAGAATTATTAGGGAGTGCCGACCCGATGTTTTTATCTTTGAAAACGTCAAAGGGTTATTCTCCAGTAACCAAGGCAAAGACTTTGAAATCATACTGCAAACATTTGCCGACCTTGGGATTTATGACATCCAATGGCAACTGCTTAATACTAGCTGGTTTCTACCCCAAAACAGAGAGCGGGTTTACTTTGTCGGATGTCTTAGAGGCAAAACCCAATCCCAAATATTTCCTATCGGAGAAAGCACTCAAGGGAGTGATGCGTTCGATAAAGAAAAATCTCAAAGGAAAACTATAAGCCCTACAATCGATACTAAAGTCGGAGAAAGCACACATCGTTCTCCTTATGTATTGCATTGGAAAGGCTCTTCCGCAAAATGGAATTTATCTAAAATGAAACAAAGTCCGACTCTGAATACGCAACAGGACTGGATTAGACAACCCTTGATAGCGAATGGAGTCGCTTATCGCACACGAAACTACAAAGGGCAAGGGGGAAAAATTGAATCACGAAAAGATAATATCGCCAATCAATTAACCTCTGTTCAAAAGGACAGCATGGTGATGTTGCGCGAGCTTACAAAAAATGAATCAGAACACAATCGTTTGTATGATTCTAAAAATGGCATTTCAAAAACAATAAAATCATCGGGTCACGGAAGCGGATCACAAACTGGAAATTATTTAGTCAATAAAAAAATAAGACGGTTAACTCCGACCGAGTGTGAACGGCTACAAGGCTTTCCTGATAATTGGACAAAGAACGGAGTATTCCACATTCCTGAAGATACGCAAAAAGGATACGCTACAGCTAAAAAAGGAGACAGTATCAATTTGTCTTATTTGGAAGCGAACAAACGAAGAGGACGTGTTGGAAAAGGAATTGCAGGAACGATTGATACAGGTGTACAACAATATACGCTTGCTAAAAATAATTTAAGAAGGTTAACACCTATTGAATGTGAACGTTTACAAGGCTTTAAAGATAACTGGACAAGACCCGGAATATTTAACGGTTCGGTTTCAGAAATATCAGATTCACAACGCTACAAATTATTAGGTAATGCAGTTAGTGTTCCTGTTGTTCGGGCTATTGCTGAACGACTGATAGGAATGAGAGTGATTGAATTAAAAAATGACGATCCAATAAAGAGCTTAACTCTTGAATTGCAATTAGAACTTTTGAATTTTAAACAAGCGGCTTAATGAAAACACCCATCACCTATTACGGAGGTAAACAGAATATGATAAAACACTTGTTGGAAATTATACCGACTCACACAAGTTATTGCGAACCATTCTTTGGAGGTGGCGCATTATTTTTTGCTA
>JBFWYJ010000038.1:0-13844 GCA_050186555.1 Bacteroidia bacterium | reverse complement strand
CTGATTGCTGCAATTAATCTTCTTTTTCTTGATTTTGGACTTACATCTTTTAACGACAATAAAATTTCTTTAAAACGTTTTCCTCCTAATCGTTTATCATTTAATGAACTAAATTGATCAATCGCTCCATCAGAAGTTAAATAAACAATGTCTCCCTTTTCTAATTGAATAAATTGCGTTTCATAATTTTGAACGAGATTTTTATTTTCTAAGCCAATTGGTTTTCTTGTGCCTTTAAATTCGATAATTTCACCATTTCTATTTAAGAATAACGTATGCATGGCACCGGAAAACAGCATAGTTTTTTCTGTTTTACTATAAGTAATAAATGAAATATCCAACCCATCATTGATTTCTTCATCAGAGTTTTTTTGATGCAGAGAATTGTAAATGCTACTGCTTAGTAAATCGAGAATTATTCCGGGTTTAAAATTTTGCCATTTGTCTATAATAGTATTTAAGTATGATGTAGCTAATACTGTAAGTAAAGCTCCTGACACACCATGTCCTGTACAATCACCAACTGCCAACAAGCTGTAATTATTTTGTTCCTTAACCCAGTAAAAATCTCCACCAAGAGCGTCTCTTTGCATTAACAATGCAAAAGAACTTCCAAATACTTTTTTAAGTGTATCTTCATTAGGAAGAAAGGCATCTTGAATGCGTTTAGCATAACTGATATTATCGGAGATGTTTTTGTTTTTCTCTGAAATTATACCTTTTGTTATTAATTGATCAATAATTAATTGAGTAGAGGAGATGATCTGTGCGATTGTATTTTTTATATCTACAAAGTTACCCGGCACGTTCGAAAACAGATTTATCGATGCATATAATTTTTTATTAATGTAAATTGGGGCTGCAAAGGCAGATCGAATACCTTTGTAGTACCATTTCCGCTCGTCTTCGTTTAAATCCCGTTTCAAGTCATAATCAAATTCATCGTAAAGACCATCATTTACAAAAGAATCTAAGAGAAATAGTCTGTCAAACGGTAAATCTTTATACCGTATTTGGTTATGTTTTTTTGTTACATAATGTAGAACTCCAAATTTTTTATCAAAATCAAATTTTAAAACGGAAGCCCTATCAATATTATTTAGCTGAGTAAAAAGTAAATCCAATAAGTCTGCAAAAACATCGTCTACTGTAAGATTGTTTATAAGCTTATTTTTTGCTTCATTTAATAGGGCAAGATTTTTGTTTTGGAATTCAATCTCATTGGTTTTTTGTTCTATCAATCTTTGATTTTCAAATTGATTTAACGCTATTTGTAAAACATTGCTGATTTCTATAATAGTATTTAAATCTAATACAGTATATATTTTTTCTTTTAAAGTGTATACACCAATAAATCCTTTGAATTCACCTTGAACAAAGATTGGAACATAAATTAATTCAAGGATGTTAGTTAATGGCTGGTTTAACTTTTCTAGTATTTTGAAGAATACCTGACCTGATGCTTCGTTTCTTCTAAAGATGTTTGCTTTAAAATTACTTACCGAATCTATTTGTTCCTTCTTAGGTGTAAATTCACTTACATAAGTAAATGTATTTTTACTATTTATTACGTAAGAATTAATTGTTTCCGTTTCTTTGTTATAATAATTAAACGAATAGGATTTGGCATTCTTTGATTCAAGAATTATTTGTTTTAATAAATAATTGTTTAATTGCTCAAAACTGTTTGAGCGAATTACCATTTCCTGAAAACGATTACGTGTTTCTAATATCTCATTGGCTGATTCTAGTTGTCTTGAATATTCAGCTATTTCTAAATTTTTCCTCGCAATAATTTTATTTTTCTCATGTTCTATGTAAAATGTTTTAATGTAATTGCCAATATCATAAACAAAATGAGTGTCATGTTTCTCATAATCAAACTCAAAATTTGTGTATAGCCCAAAAAAACCGACAATTTCCGTGCCATCCATAAAAGGATTAATTAAGGCACTTTTTGCATGTTTAGGTTGATCAATGCTATGCAACATATTTACATCACTGATTCCTTTAAAGGTTTGATAATTCTTAGAAATTAATTTTTCAATTGATATTTTAGCATTTTCATCGTAAGTGATATTCGTTTTTCTTACAGTTTTCGTAAACGAATCGATGTAATAAATTATTACTTTATTGTGCTGTATCAGGTTCAAAGTAATAAACTGTGTGATGCGCGAATTTTTAATTAATCTTGTTAGCACCGTTTCTGCCAAAGATTCTATGTTCTTGGCATCTAAAATAGCTTGCTTTAATTCTATGTTAGTTTTTAAATCACTATAATAGTTGTTGAGTTTTATTTCTGCTTTTATTCTTTCCGAAATATCTCTGCAAATAGCTTGTGTCCCATCAAAACGTCCATTGCTTGAGTTTACTTTAAATATGATTTGCTGTCCAAGCCAAAGTTCTTTTCCGTCTTTACAAATAATTGGAAATTCAATATATGTTTGATTTTCGCCACTTTTTAGGGTTTTTAAATTGTGTTGTATAACCCTGTTTAAGTGATCAGGATGAATCAAGTCTTTGTAATTCATTTGAAACATTTCCTCATGCGAATATCCGGTTGCATTTATGGCAATCTCATTTAAATAGGTGAAATTCCCAGCTTCATCAGTCGTATAAATAATATCTCTCGCATTCTCTACAATGTGTTTGAATTCTCTTTCTTTTTCTAGTTTTTCAGTAACGTCAGACCCAATAGACACAACCGAGCCATTTTGCAATAAACTGTTTTCCCAGCGAATCCAAACACGATTTTTATTTTTCGTTTCTAATTGGGTAATGTAGGTTTTATCTAAATTCCCTTTTATAATTTTCTTTTTTATGTTCTCGTCACCCTCAATAACTTTTCTAACCTTCCACCAGCCATCTCCCAACAATTCACTTTCAGAATATTCAAGTTTATTTTGAAATGATTTGTTTACATAAACTATCTCGCCCTTCGAATTGGAAACCATAACCAATGCCTGCGTTGAGTTTAGAATATTTTCAGAGAAAAGAATCCTTTGGTTGTTTTTAACCAATAACAAAAGAATCACGTAAAAAATTCCACACAGAGAAAACAAATACAAATATGGGTGTAGAATAGGCTCTTTAATAGAGAAGGCAACAATATAATTAACTATTGAAATGCTTGCCGCAAAAATCAAAAAATTGAGTACCCTGGTAAAAAAAGCAGTACACAAGCTTATTAAAATAATTGATGCTATTGCATAGTACCATGATAGTTGAGTTATAAATAAACACGCGAAAATGCTTAAACAGACTATTACGTAATCTACGATAATGAAATACTTTAGTGTGTTTAAATGGCTCTTTTTGTAGAAAGTAAATCCAAATAAACCGAGACATATAAGCCCATTTGGAATTAGAATATACAAATCAAGGTTTTGACCATCTGCCTCAAATAAGTTTCTAAAAATTGCCGCCACAGGAAGTCCGAAGGAGGCAAATACCAATGCGATTCTAATGGTAATAACGTGCAAAAATGGTTCGGTTTTATTATAGTCTTCAATATCCCTGCTTTCTTTTTTGTAAAAGAATAGTCCGGTGGCGAAAAAAGAGAGATAAAACGCAACCAGAAAGATGATCAAGAGGGTAGTATATTCGTTATAAAACGCTGAAACCATATAGATAACTCTTTTGAGTAATAAATATAAGGAATTCAGGGCTACAAGGTTATTAAAAAAGCGTTTTTAATATCTTTTTACCTTACTCTAATTGTGTTTACATAAAATGTTGAATTTTAGGAATATTCTGTATAGCTCAGCATGAGGTATTTGCTTATATTATTGTTTTTACTGCCTTACTCCAAACATGTTTATGCTCAGTCTATGGCAGAAATAGAGGAGGAAGCACAATATCTATTTGAAAGTAAAGAATATATAAAGGCTTATCCCCTTTTCGATAAGCTTTCAGCCAAAGAACCCAAAGTAATTGATTTTAAGTTCAAATTGGGTCTTTGTGCCTTAAATTATCCCGAAAAAAAGAAACGGGCCATTGAAGTTTTCATGCAATTAAAAGAGGATGTGAAAGGCCCTGAGCCTTACTTCTATCTTGGGAAAGCTTATCATAAAAATGGAAAATACGATGAAGCAATCAAGGAGTTAGAGTATTTTATTCAAAATAATAGAAATAAGAAGAAAGAAGAGATTGAACTGCAAACTGAAGCACAAAAGATACTCGGCCATTGTAAAGCAGCTAAAATTCTGTTAGAAAACAAAGTTATTGCCGATTTTAAAAACCTTGGGTCGCCTATTAATACTGATGAGGATGAATATACGCCTTGTATTACGGCAGATGAATCAATGATTGTTTATACATATAGAGGCAAACAAAGTTTAGGCGGAAAATTGGACAATCAATTACAACCTGATTCTATTAGTGGAACATTCAAGGAGGATGTTTATTATTCAGTGAAACAAGGGGACTCTACTTGGTCTGAGCCTCAGTCTATCATGTCTATTAATACCAAAGGAAACGATGCAGCTATTTCGCTTTCACAGGATGGAAGATATTTATTTTTGTACCAAAGCGATGCAAAAAATCCGGGAGATATTTATATGTCAGTATTAACGGGCACCACATTTTCTAAACCGGAGCGGTTAAACGATAATATTAATTCAGATTACTGGGAAGGAAGCTGTTCTATTTCTGCAGATGGACAATTTCTTTACTTTACAAGTGAACGACCTGGCGGATATGGTGGAAGAGATATATGGGCTTCGGTAAGAATTAATGAAGATTGGGGACCACCAATTAACTTAGGGCAAACGATTAATTCGGAACTTGATGAGGATGACCCCTTTATACACCCGGATGGCATCACATTATTCTTCAGTTCGCAAGGTCATAATAGCATTGGAGGATATGATATTATGTATAGTATTTTAAAGGAAAACAATTGGACAGAACCTAAAAACATGGGAATTCCTTTAAATACAACTGAGGATGATCGTTTCTACGTAATTAATTCAAGCGGTTCGAAAGGATATTTTAGTAGTAATAGAGCGGATGTTGGAGGCAGGGGTAGACAAGATATTTATTTTGTTGAGCCCGGCATAATAGGAGAGAAACCCATTGTTGCTCTGTTAAAAGGGATTATCTATGGTAATGATAAACCAATAGAAGCCAGTATTGAAGTAATAAAGAATAAGGATAATAAGTTGATTGGCCCCTATATCTCAAATAGTTCAACAGGTAAATATTTATTTGCTATTAGTCCGGGTTCAACCTATAGAATCAAAGTTTATGCAGATGGATTTGAGCCCATCATTGAAGATATTGACATTGAAAAATTAGGAGAATACATGGAAGTAAAAAAAGACTTTTATTTATATCCTCCAGGTGTCTTAGAACCTATTAGTGACACTACGCCAGTTGTTACGCCTACTGTTGCACCAACACCAACACTGGCAATGTCGCCTTGCAGTGGAGTAGAACTTCCAAATTTTGAACCATTAAAAGGTAAGTCGTTAAATGACCCTGCTGTATATAAAATGTTATTGGAGATTGCCGGAAATTATTGTGCTGAAGGGTTAGTATTTAAAGTTCAAATAGGAGCTTATAGAAACCCAAATAATTTTAAATACAACAATGTCTTGCAATATGGTAAACCTGAAGTAGTGAATTACCCTGATGGCATTACCAGATTTACGCAGCAACAGTTTGCCACAATAAAGGAGGCAGAAGTATTACGTCAGAAAGTGATTAATCAAGGAATTAAAGATGCTTGGTTAGTCGCGTTTATTAATGGAAAGCGATACACTGTTGAGGAACTAATTGCTTTGGATTTTATGGGAAAAGCCATTAATTAGTCAACTTCAAAATTCTATCAGCTTCCTCTTCAACTTTTTTATCAAGAATTAATTCGGGTGCATGATGCGGTTTTTTTCTGGCATCAATAATGACAGGACCTTCACATCCCCAATGTTTGTTTGATATAAAACTGTTTACACCATAAATATCTATCGCTGGATTGCTTCTTGTGTAGGTAATCCATAAATAATCTTTCAGAATATCTTTTCCAAATTCAATATTATCACATAAGACAATCTGAGCAAAGCCAGAAATACTATTCAATGATTTTAAGTCGCTAATAAGTTTATCAATTTCTTTTATTGCATTTTCTGAATTCGTATATGAAGAAAATGGCAGCATTACAACACCAGGAAAAACTAATTTTGCTTCACCAATTTTTTCAAACGATGATAGGTCACTTGTTAATTCTCTTTTCTTTTCTCCATAGGCAACAAAGACAACTTTGCTGCCCTCATTTAATCCTTCGCCGCTGTAATCAAGTGTGTCAATGCTTGTTTTGGTGTGAAAATGCAAGTCCCGCCTAAAATCAATTCGTTCAAATAAATATTGAAGAAATGCAGGAATATCATGACAATTAATTTCTTTTTTATTATCCCCAGTTATAAAAAGATATTTAGCTAAACTTAATTGTCCGGTACCTAAAATTTTACTTGCTTGGGTAAGTAATTCTGAGGGGCGATTGGTTTCAGCATACGGTGTATATCTTTCACTGCCAACTGCCAACAAAAGTGGATGCACGCCCGCTTCGTCAACTGCATGAATTTCCTTAACGCCCGGAATTTCTTTCGGAATGGCATTTCCACTAATATCATGAATTAAAGCTCCAAATGCCGTGTCTTCTTGTGGTGGACGGCCAACAACAGTAAACGGCCATATTCCATTTTTTTTGGCATAAACCTTATGAACTTTCATTACCGGAAAATCATGCTTTAAACTATAATACCCCAAATGATCTCCAAACGGACCCTCTGGTTTGTTATCGTTAGGAAATACTTCTCCAGTTATTACAAAATCTGCATCTAATGAAATACAAAACCCGTCTTTATAGTCGTATTTAAATTTCCTGTCTCCAAGCACTCCTGCAAAAGCCAATTCACTCATTCCCTCAGGCAAGGGCATAACAGCAGCCAATGTGTGAGAAGGAGGTCCACCGACAAAAATACTTACTTTGAGTGGCTTGCCTTTTTTATTTGACTTATATTGATGAACGCCAATTCCGCGATGCAATTGATAGTGCAAACCAATTTCATCATTTAGTTTATAGTCATTGCCGCTTAATTGAATACGGTACATTCCTAAATTCGAGTGCATGATTCCTGGATTGTCAATATCTTCGCTATAAACCTGTGGCAACGTTATAAATGCACCACCATCCATAGGCCAATGCTTGATCTGTGGCAAATCACTAATGGAAATTTCTTCAAATCCTGCAGAATTGAAATTACCTTTTTTTGGGATTGCTTTCAATCCATGCAGTCCTTGCCTAATGAACCGCCAGGGCTTTTTAAATAATTTTTCAGGATTATTTCTTAATTGAACTAAGTCCTGAACTTTTTCGTATGTATCTCTAAAAAGAAATTTACTTCTGTCAAGAGTTCCAAAGACATTACTTACAGCGCGATATTTAGATCCTTTTACGTTTTCAAATAAAATAGCTTTGCCTCCCGCTTCAAATACTTTCAAATGAATGGTAGCCATTTCAAGATTAGGATCAACTTCTTCTTTGATTCGGATTAGCTGTCCGGTCTTTTCTAAATCATTAATACATTCTTCAAGCGATTGATAGCCCATTTGAAATTTATAAGCGATTCTAAGTTATAAAATTAATAATCCTTAATGTTTATTTTATTCAGTAAGTTTTGAAAGAGTTTGAGAATTCTGTTAATAAATGCATGTTACATAAAAACACATTAAGAATATATTTGTTCAACTAGTATAAATATGAGTGAAGTAAAACTATTTTTGAAGATTGCCGATTCTCTTAACGTCACGGCGCAACAAGTAAATTCTACAATAAAGCTTTTAGATGATGGTGCGACTGTTCCTTTTATATCCAGATACAGGAAAGAACAGACCGGTAGTTTGGACGAGGTGCAAGTTTTGTCTATTAAGAATGAAATTGAAAGATTACGACAACTGGAACAAAGGAAGACTAGCGTCATAAAATCTATTGAATCACAAGGCGTTTTAACTCCTGAGTTGGAAAGCAAAATATTGGACGCAGAAACAATTTCTCAAGTTGAAGATTTGTATTTGCCGTATAAACCAAAGCGCAGAACAAAAGCAACTGCAGCAAAGGAAAAAGGTTTGGAGCCTTTGGCTAAGAAGATATTTGATCAAGTTGCATTAGATGTTACAGCTGAAGCAAATAACTACATAAGCGAAGAGAAAGGAGTAGCATCTGTGGATGAAGCTTTGGCAGGAGCAAGGGATATAATAGCGGAATGGATAAGTGAAAATGCCGTAGTTAGAGAGGAAGTGAGAAATATTTTTAAAAAATCGGCAATTGTAAAATCAAAAGTGATTAAAGGAAAAGAAGAGGAAGGTGAGAAATACGAAGATTATTTTGAATGGGAGGAACCATTATCCGCTTGTCCTAGTCACCGTATGCTGGCTATGCGCAGGGGAGAAAAAGAGGATTTTTTAATTATCGATTTGATTATCGATAACGATGAAGCAATTGATAAAATTGCTCGAATTATTATTAATTCAAGAGGAGAAGTTGCGAATCAAATTCAGCTATCAATTCAAGATGGATATAAACGATTGATATTACCAAGTATTGAAGCGGAAATGCGTTTGGCCGCTAAACAGCAGGCAGATGAGAAAGCAATTGAAGTCTTTGCCGAGAATTTGCGAGAGTTACTTTTGGCGTCTCCATTGGGACAGAAAAAAATACTGGCACTAGACCCGGGTTTCAGAACGGGATGTAAAGTTGTAGTATTAGATGCGCAAGGAAAATTATTGGAAGACACAGTAGTTTATCCTCATGAACCGCAGAGAAGAACTGAAGAAGCAGAGAATATTGTACTTGCTTTATGCGCGAGATACGAAATAGAAGCAATTGCTATTGGAAACGGGACAGCTTCAAGAGAAACGGAACAGTTTATCAGAAATATAGATGTATTACCTAAATCAATACCTGTTATCGTAGTTAACGAATCTGGTGCTTCAATTTATTCTGCGTCTGATGTTGCCCGCGAAGAATTTCCAACTCATGATGTTACAGTAAGAGGCGCCGTTTCTATTGGGCGTAGATTATCAGACCCATTGGCAGAACTAGTTAAGATTGACGCTAAATCAATTGGTGTTGGTCAGTATCAGCATGATGTAGATCAAAACAGATTAAAAGAAAAATTAGATGAAGTAGTAGAAAGTTGTGTAAACAAAGTTGGTGTTGAGTTGAATACAGCATCAAAACAACTGTTGTCATATGTTTCCGGTATTGGTTCTTCACTTTCTCAAAACATAATAGATTACAGAAATGAAAACGGCGCATTTAAATCAAGAAAAGATTTATTAAAGGTGCCAAGAATGGGAGAGAAAGTTTTTGAACAATGTGCCGGGTTCTTGAGAATAAGAAATGGTAAGAATATTTTAGATGCCAGTGCTGTCCATCCTGAGAGCTATCATATTGTTGAGAAAATGGCAAGTGATTTAAATTGCACTGTTGATCAATTGATTAGTGATAAAGAATTGAGAAAAAAAATCAACTTAAACCAATACGTTACCGAACAAACAGGCTTACCAACTTTAAGAGATATTTTAAATGAATTAGAAAAACCCGGACGAGATCCGCGTAAGAGTTTTGAAGTATTTAGTTTTGATGAAAATGTTCATGAGATTAATGACTTAAGAGAAGGGATGAGGTTGCCGGGAATTGTTACCAACGTTACGAATTTCGGGGCTTTTGTTGATGTTGGTGTTCATCAAGATGGACTGGTTCATATTTCGCAATTAAGTGATACATTTGTTGATGACCCAAGTAAAATTGTAAAAGTTGGTCAGCAAGTTTGGGTTTCAGTTACAGAAGTTGATGTAAAGAGAAAAAGAATTGGCCTTTCGATGAAGGGAGAAGGTATTGTTAATCCATCTAAAAGTACTAAGCCTAAAAAAGAAGAAGCTGTTTATGATCCAAATGACATGCAATCTGCATTAGCAGCACTAAAAGGCAAGTTTGGCAAGTGATGAGATTTTACGGACTAATAGGAAAGACACTTAAGCATTCTTTTTCAAAATCATACTTTGAATCAAAATTTTTAAAAGAAAATATTTCTGATTGCGTTTATTCAAATTTTGAATTGGATGATTTAAAGGAATTGAAATCTATTGTTGGAGATAATAGGTTGTCCGGTTTTAACGTTACCATTCCTTACAAAGAAGCAATAATTCCTTTTCTTGATAGTTTAAGTGAAGAAGCAAAAGCAATTGGAGCAGTTAATTGTGTGAAAGTGCAAGAAGGAAAATTGATTGGCTATAATACAGATGCTTTTGGATTTTCTTCCAGCTTAAAGCCCTTCATCGAACCTAAACATGACAAAGCATTGGTATTGGGAACAGGAGGAGCTTCAAAAGCAGTAGCTTATTCCTTGAAAAAAATTGGTATCGAAATTTTTTTCGCTTCGACAAAGGTTCAAAATGCTAATAGTTTTTTGTACAAAGATGTTAATGAGCAAATGATTAGTGCAATGAAATTAATCGTAAATACCACGCCGCTTGGTATGTATCCGGAGGTCCATTCATTTCCAGACATCCCATATGAATTTATTACAAGCGAGCATTTATGTTATGATTTAATTTATAATCCGGAAGAGACTGTTTTTTTGAAAAGGTGCAAAGCCCAAGGCGCAATGGTTTTCAACGGATTAAGCATGCTACAGTTACAGGCGGAAAAGAGCTGGGATATTTGGCAAAGCAGCTAACCGTAATGCTAAATATCTTTAAAAAGCATGATTTTTAATTAATTCTGACGATATTTGTATTGTTATGAGAGACGTAATCTGGACATTGATTATCATCTGGGCGATTTATAAAATTCTAGATGTTTTTAAGGCTGTAAACGTTAAGCGTACAACATATACTTACAACACAAATAGAAATCAATACCAAAACCCCTTTTCAAATCAAAACACAAAAAGGGAAGGAACTGTAAGCATCAAAGACACGCCTTCAAAGTCTGAAATGAAGCCAAATCCGAATATAACGGATGGCGAATATGTTGATTTTGAAGAGATAAAATAAGTGTTTTTCCCTTCCTTCCTCATTATTTATCCTTAATTTTGGCCATATAATTTAAAACTATGGCTACAGATAATTTTCAAGCTCACGACTATTATTTAATGGATGAATTATTAAGTGATGAGCATAAATTGATTCGTGAAACTGCTCGTGCTTGGGTAAAAAAGGAAGTAAGTCCGATTATCGAAGATGCATGTCAGAAAGCTGAATTTCCGAAGCAATGGATAAAAGGATTGGCAGAAATCGGAGCATTTGGCCCTTATATTCCAGAAGAATACGGCGGTCCGGGATTAGATCAAATTTCCTATGGAATTATCATGCAAGAGTTGGAAAGAGGAGACAGCGGTCTGCGTTCTACGGCTTCAGTGCAAAGTTCATTGGTGATGTATCCAATTTATAGCTACGGTAGCGAAGAACAAAAAAAGAAGTATTTGCCAAAATTAGCATCCGGCGACATGATGGGCTGCTTTGGTTTAACTGAGCCTGATTTTGGAAGTAATCCCGGCGGAATGATTACCAATATTAAAGATAAAGGCGACCATTATTTACTAAATGGTGCTAAAATGTGGATTAGTAATGCTCCTTTTGCAGATATAGCAGTTGTTTGGGCGAAGGATGATAATGGTGACATCAGAGGATTGGTGGTTGAAAGAGGAATGGAAGGCTTTACTACACCTGAAACACACGGTAAATGGAGCTTGCGAGCAAGTGCTACCGGTGAACTGGTTTTTGATAATGTTAAAGTGCCAAAGGAAAATATTTTTCCTAATGTAAAAGGTTTAAAAGGACCATTAGGTTGTTTAAATAGTGCACGATATGGAATAGCTTGGGGCGCTATTGGAGCGGCTATGGATTGTTACGATAGTGCATTGCGTTACAGTAAAGAAAGAATCCAGTTTGGAAAACCAATTGGTGGATTTCAGTTAACACAAAAAAAATTAGCTGAGATGATTACAGAAATCACTAAAGCACAAATGCTAACTTGGAGATTAGGTGTGTTGAAAAATGAAAATAGAGCTACTCCTTCTCAAATAAGTATGGCCAAAAGAAATAATGTGCATATGGCCATTACTATTGCCAGAGAAGCAAGACAAATTCATGGCGGAATGGGCATTACTGGTGAATATCCTATTATGCGTCACATGATGAATTTGGAAAGTGTAATTACTTACGAAGGGACTCATGACATTCATTTATTAATAACAGGAATGGATGTAACAGGATTTAATGCGTTTCTATAAACAAAAGAGTTATTAAAAAAGCCCTCACGATTTTTCGTGAGGGCTTTTTTATTGAATAATAAATTTACCAGACGACTTTTTATTGTTTTCATCCGTTATAGTAAAGAAGTAAGCGCCGTTACTTAAGCTAATTAAATTGATATCTGCTTTATCCTTTGTAATTGAAACATCAACTTCCAATTTCTTTCCGTTTAAATCAAAAATTTCAATTTTATCATTTCTAAATTCATTTGACTTAACAATGCTTAAATGCTTATTTGTAATACTCCATTGTAAATCACCATTTGAAGTCTGATGGGAAATAATTCCATTTACGACTTCATAGTAAACAGTTAGAGTAACACCATTAACGAAGGAATAATTTATTCCGGCTTGTGAGCTAATTAGTTTTAATGCAAAACCAAATGAATTAGCGTTTATATCTGTCGTCGTCCAGTACCATCCCCACATGTCAGTTGGATCGCCAAGGCTAATGGTGTTTGTTCCAACATAATCAGCGGTGTTAATTTTATGATCTGTGCCAACAATATTTCCCCAGTGCATTAACAAAACAGTTGTGTCTTGCAGGTTGGCTCCGGTTGCGTTTGTGGCATAATCATATTTAACCTCAATTCCTTTAATAAATGCGTCATTGGGTATGGTGAAACCAAAATCGCTAAACATGATTCTTTTAGAGTTGCCGGGACCGGAGAATGTAACATTTGGTTGTGTCAACGATGAGGTATTCCAAATTTCACCAGGACAAGAACAAAGCGTAACTGTATTGTGATTTGAACTGGTTTGTGATAAGGATTGTGCATTCGAAAATCCGAATAAAACAAGGAATATCAATAATGAAACAATTCTTTTCATACTATTAAAGATAATAAAAAAACCCCGCAAATCTGCGGGGTTTAGTATTCTTATTTTTTATTGGTTATAGATAACCAATAATTTTCTTTCTTGTTTTGTTTTTGTATTTCCACTCAACTTTCCAACCGTAAGCACAAGAGTTTGCAGCAACTGAAACAGGATTACCATCTTTATCAACCGCAAAAGTCACATCTAAAGAGAATTCTTTGCTGTCAACTTTTATTGCTACTGCGCCTTGGGTTGGTGCCCACCATCCACAAGTCCAGTTCCAAACAATCGGCGTAGAAACCTGACTGGTAAACGCATCTCCATTACGAGTAGTACCATAATTTTCAAGACTACTTAATGAGTTTGAAGAACCAATACCTTCACCTGTACAAGTTAAAATATTATTAGGTATAGTATAAGTGAATTTTCTATTGATGTTGTAAGTTGCAGTTTTAGCATCTTCAAATGTAACCTTCAAATCAGTGCCCGTTACAGAAGATGCCAAGCTAGTTTGTGTTTTTGTGATTAACAATTCCCACCATGTTCCGCCTGTGATGTTTGTGATGTATTGAGTACCGTTCAATAAAACAAATTTACCATCAGAAGCTCTTGTAACTTTAAATCCAATATAATCAACCTTCACAACACATCCTGCGTCTTTCCATCTCTTACCTGTAGCATAATCCTGAACAGTAAGCCGGATTTGAC
>JBFWYJ010000037.1:0-14159 GCA_050186555.1 Bacteroidia bacterium | reverse complement strand
TGGATTCATGATTAATATAAACTTGCCAGTTTTAGCATTTGAATTGTATATTCCTGCAACTTTGTTAGTTTCATTATCAAGTAAAGTGATTTTCGCCTTACCCAAAGAATCATTCTTAAACAAAACGCCATGCTTAACCATCAAATCATTATCACCAAATCTAGTATCTATCTCATAGATGTCAGTTAAACCATATGAATCTTCTTTGTTTGATGAGTAATAAGCTTTCTGACCATTAACATTCAACACAAAAAACACATCATTGTGTACATCATTAATTGGATAACCCAAATTAATTGGTTCAGTAAAAAATCCGGTTTCGGAATTGACAGTTGATTTAAAAACATCATACTCACCCATGGTATTGTGGCCTTTAGAACTAAAGTACAAGGTAACGCCATCCGGGTGTAAAAACGGAGAATATTCATCATACTTTGTATTAATGGTTGGACCTAGATTAAAAGGCTTTCCCCATTTGCCATTAGGCAATTTCTTTATCCTATAAATGTCCTTGCCGCCGTATCCTCCCGGCCTGTTACTGCTAAAATAAATTTCACTGGTATCATTACTAAAACAGGCACTTGTTTCGGTAAATTGTGAATTGATTTCATTACCAAGTAATACCGGCTTCTTCCATTTATTCTGCTCATCTAAAGTTGTTATATACAAATGACCCGTCAAGCCATCTTGAGAAGCTCTATAAATAATCATTCTATGCGCATCAGGACTAATTGCTACACACGCATCATTTGTTTCTGTATTAATTGGTGCTTCTAACTTAGAGGGCGTCTGCCATTCTCCATTTTTCTTGTGTGCCACATAAATGTCTTCATGATAATGGCCGTATGCGTCTTTAGTATTATCAGAACTTCCTTCTCTTCTTGACGTAAAATACAATGCGCTTTCGTCGGGAGTAATTACAGGAACGTAATCGCCATAATTAGAATTTATTTTTGGGCCCATATTCTTTATTATAGACCTATGAGCATTTGCCAAATGCTCCTTTGCATTAATAGAAATCATTTTATGATAAATAATTTCATCATCATCCAACATCCTTTTTTTAACCGGAACCTTTAAATAATTGTCATACAATTCTAACGCTTCATCTAAGTTTTTCTTCTTGTGATATATTCTTGCTAAATAAAATTTAGAATCCGGCTTTTTTGATTTCTGCAAATAATACTCATGTAACTTAAAGCTATCCAAAGGATGTGACAGAAATAATCTTGACATTGCAGCATATATATGTGCATCCTCATTTTTGGAGTCTAATGCGATTATTTTTTGATAAAAGGCGAGTGCATTTAAATAATCGCGATGAGATAAATAAAAATCAGCCTCCTTAAAATGCTTTCTGATTATTTTCTTGTTTTGAGAAAATAC
Source organism: Bacteroidia bacterium (assembly GCA_050186555.1). GTDB lineage: Bacteria > Bacteroidota > Bacteroidia > B-17B0 > Aurantibacillaceae > Aurantibacillus. The sequence continues at coordinate 12,773 of JBFWYJ010000037.1, read as the reverse complement.
ATTTAAAGAAATCAATAGTATAATTATAGAAAGAAAAGTTTTTTTCATTTATCTAAGTAACAAAACGTCGCCTGTTTTTTGTATTGTTTTTCCATCTACCATTGTTGCGCTAATTTTCCAAACGTAAACATCTTGTGTACATAACTTCCCTTTATAATAACCATCCCAACCTTCATTCACATCTTTGGTATCAAACAATAATTCGCCCCATCTCGAATAAATGCTAAATCTGTATTTCGCAGCGCCCTTAATTATTGGATGAAAAATATCGTTGTTCAAATCGTTTGGATCATAAACAGAACCCGGCGAACCATTTAAGTTAGGCGTAAAAGCATTTGGTATATTGAAGTAACTTTCTTCCTGGGCAATAATTTTTGATGGTAAATAAAATGTGTCTATACACCCTCTTTCACTTCGCGCAAATAAAATTATCTGATATTCTCCGGCATTAATATAAGTGTGTGAAGGTTCAAAAGCGTTTGAGTTTCCTCCATCTCCGAAACTCCATGTATAAGTACTCGCACCCGAACTTAAATTGAACATTTTTGTTGGTGTGTTTGGAATAAAAACAGTAAGCGGATCTGCATTAAATAAAGCTGTTGGCTTTGGAAATACTTTAATTATTCTTGTAGTCGTATCTGAACAATTATTAATGTCATGTGCGATTAACTTAACCGTGTATGATTTATTGGCTGCAGTTGTATTAACATAAATATTCTGAGTTGCTCCTGAATCACTGTTATTTCCATCACCAAAGTCCCAACTATATTTAGAAACGCCATTTATTACTGGAAAGTTTACGGTAAGCGGCGTACAACCACTGTCAGGTAATGCAGAAATGAAAAACTGAGGCTTAGGAAAAACAGAGAAGATAACACTATTGGTGTCTTTACAACCAAAAGCGTTGGTTGCAATTAATCTTACGCTCGTTGTTTGTGTGCTTGAAGTTGAATTTATGAATGTGTGCTGCGGACTTGTTAATGTACTTGTAGTGCTTCCACCTAAAAACCAATTATAAGAATTTGCTCCTGTACTTTGATTTACGAATGTCATTACTTTTGGCGAACATGCCGGTGTATCAAGATTAAAAGCTGCCAACGGCCTCGCAAACAAAGTAAGCGTTCGAATTATAGAATCTTTGCAGCCATCAGCATTTACAACAAGCAATTTAACTTGATGAATTTTTCCCGCTCCACCACTTGGTGATGTAAAAGTAACAACCGGATCAACTGCAATTGACGCATTGCCATTATCAAAGTTCCAAGCATTGGCGGCATTACCAATACTTGTGTTAGAAAAAGTAACTTGCAATGGCGGGCAGCCAGAAAACGGATTCATCGTATAATTAGCAGTTGGCTTTGCAAAAACAATCGGCACCCCTGATGTAGTATCTGAACAACCAAAACCATTTTGCGCAATTAATGTTACGGTAAAATTTTGCGTTATGCTCGTTGTGTTTGTGAAAATATGCGTAGGATTTGATGCGTTGGAAAGCGGACTGCCATCACCAAAATTCCAGGTATAACTTATTGCTCCTAACACCGGGGGGAAATTTACACTCAATGGCGTACATCCGGAAGCAGGAACCATTGTAAAATTGAAAAAGGGTTTAGGGAAAACAGAAACCACTTGCTTTAATGAATCCAGACAACCATCGTTATTCTGTGCAATTAATGTAACTGTGAAATTTTGAAGAACCAATGAATTATTTGTAAACGTATGAGACGTATTGAGATTCGTAGAAGAATTAGTATCTCCAAAATTCCAGGTATAACTGGTTGCCCCCGTGGTGGTATTTGTGAATGTTACCGGCATTGGAGAGCAACCGGGGTTTAAATTTGCTGTAAAACCGGCTATCGGTTTAGGATAAACAGTAATTGCTTTTTTTATAGAATCTGAACATCCAAATCCATTAAATGCAAACAAAGACACAGTGTAAACTTGATTTGCTACTAAGGTGTTTGTAAATGCAAAAGTTGGATTTGTTGCAGAACTTGTATTAGTAAGCGTGGTTCCGAAATTCCACAAATAGCTTGTTCCGTTTGAAGTTGTATTATTAAAAGAGACAGATAAAGCAGGGCAGCCAATCGTTGGAGTGGCAATAAAATCCGCTGTAGGCTTAACATTAGCCACAACATTCGTGGTTAAGGTATCTACACAATGGGTATTTGCCACTATTAAGAATACAGAATAAGTATTGGCACTTGTATAAGTGTGAACAGGGTTTTGTGTATTAATCTCAGGAGAGCCGTCACCAAAATTCCAAGTGTATGATGTGATTGGCAAAGTGGCTGATGATGTTGATTGATTTGTAAATTGGGTTGCTGAACCAACACAAGTTGAAAGCGGAACAAACAGTGCAGTCGGATTAGGAAAGACTGTTACTGTGGCCGTTTTTGTGTGTTGACAAGTATTGCTTCCCGTAACCGTTAATGTAATAGTGTGAGTACCTATACTTGTATAGTTTTGAGATGGTGGCACCTGCAAAGTAGAAGTGTTTGTGTTCCCAAAATTCCAATCCCATTGCACAGCGTTAATTGAAGCATCTGTAAAATTGACGTTATTTAATACATTACAACTTTGAATGGGATTATGATTGAAATTTGCAACAGGTGCCGGTAAAATATCAATGACTACTTGATCCGTATCACTACAGGCTCCAGCTGCAGCAAGATATGCAACTAACTTTACGGTATATGTTCCTGCTGTAGTATATGTAAATGATTGCGGTCCGCCAGGGAGATTTACAAATCCTGCTCCGACTCCAAAATCATATTTATATAGTACACTTGCTGTACTTGCATTTGTAAAAGTAACAGCCGTGTTTTGACATAATGTACCTGTTGGTGCTACAATGCTAGCCGTTGGTGGATTGACAATATTTACCGTAATAATTGCCGTATCAATTCCGCACATATTACTGTCGCGCAACATCACAGTATAAGAACCTACAGACGGATAGGCAATTGTATAAGGAAGCGTAGGAGGCCAAGGTTTCCAGTTAATTATTGAATCATGATTCATATTCCAATAATCACCAAAATTCCACCACTCTTGTCTTTGAAATGTGTTTCCTTGTGCTAAACAATTTCTTGTTGTTGTGTTTGAAAAGGTAAAAGAATTTTCCGGCCAACACTTTGTAAAGGCATCCGGCGTAATTGCTGCCTGATCAATATCATATATTTGAATCGGATTGAAAACTGCGATTGTTGTATTGGTAAAGCTGCAATAATTCCACGCCTTCAACGTTACCTGTGTTTGACAATTGACCGTGTTTTTCTGATAGGTGTGCGTAATCGTTTGCGTAGCATTTGTATAATTAAAATTTAATAAAGGAGAACCAGCACCAAAATCCCATTGAAATTTTGTTGTTTGACTTACATCTGTGCTTGAATTAACAAACTGAATATTTGCAGGCGCACACGCTTGAGTTACTCCGCCAATAGGAATTTGGATGGAAGCATTTACAGGTTTCTCCATTACTACAACGCCTGTTAACGTACAATTAAGTGCGGGAATAATTAATTGCACTACAAAAGTATCTATTGTTGCGGCATAAGTATGCGTAATAATTGTATTAGCTGTGTAATTTGCCCCAACATGATTCGCACTCGCATCTCCCCACACAATTGTATAGTTACCCCAACTTTGATTTGACTGAAAATTCAAAACATACGAACCTCCGGTACAACTAATCCAATATGGGTTGCCGGAAAGATTACCTAAATAGTCGTATACCTGCGGACATTGTGCGTTTCCAAAGTATGCAGATAGAACAAAAGTTGATATTAGTAATAATCTTCTCATTATCAAGCAACAGGTATGTAAGCCGGGTTCTGTTTCATCCCGAAAATTCGGGGTATATTCTATCATTTATCTAATCGACCTACCCATTGTGACATCCCGAAGGATTCGGACGGGTCGCCCTTTATCACAACCTATTTGGTCTTTCAACATTCAAGGTTTCCCAAATGTTATTATTACTAACAACACTTGTAGGCTCTTACCCTACATTTTCACTATCACCGCGCCGAAGCGAGGCTACCTGGTTTCTGTGGTACTTTCTGTTACATAATGTTTGGCATCATGCACCCATATTTTCATACGGTGAATTACCCTACGTTGCCCGGACTTTCCTCCCCACAATATTGTGGAGCGATAGAACTACCTGTGTTTTAAAAATACAACAAAATTTGATTCAATTTCATATTATTTATTCAACACTAATAGAGAATTTGCTCAACAAACAAATTAAGTTTCAATCGGATTAATAATAATAGATAACTTTACCATGGTTGAAAATTGCATTAATAACTGATGGTGTTCATCCTTATGTAATTGGTGGGATGCAAAAGCATTCCTATTACTAGTGCAAATATTTAGCTAGGCAAGGTGTTCAGGTTGATCTGTTTCATTTCAATCAAAGCAATTTACCCATTGAGAAATTGGAAGTATTCACAGAAGAGGAAAAGAAAAACATTAACTCGGTAATACTTGATTTTCCAAAATCTATTCGATTTCCTGGTCACTATTTATACAACTCATATCGTTATTCTAAACTTATTTCTCAACAAATATTACCCAATTTAGCCCAATACGATTTTATATACTCTAAAGGATTTTCTGCCTGGCACTTACTCAAGCACAGAGAAAATAATCTGCCAAAAATTGGTGTCAATTTTCATGGTTTTGAAATGTTTCAAAAACCACCAAATTTCATTTCTCTAATTCAACAAATACTTTTTTTACGTAAGCCGGTAAAACAAATTTGTGATAATGCCGATGTTGTCTTTTCCTATGGCGGAAAAGTAACCGATTTAATTCTATCACTTGGTGTTAGGAGAAAAAATATTTTTGAATTGCCTTCCGGAGTTGAGGAAATTGACATTGTTGAGAAAGTAAATCCGGTAGCAGACAAAATTAAATTTGTTTACTTGGGAAGATATGAAAGAAGAAAGGGAATTGAGGAACTTCATGAAACAATAAAAAAATTTAATGGGAAAGAAGCTGTTGAATTTCATTTTATCGGCGATATTCCTGATGAGTTACAAATAAACCATGATTTAGTTAAATATCATGGCATGTTTAAGGATAAAGCAAAATTAAAAGAACTTATTACTCAATTTGATATTTTAATTTGTCCTAGTTTTAGTGAAGGATTTCCTAATGTTATTCTTGAAGCTATGGCATATGGATTAACAGTTATGGCCACCAAAGTGGGTGCAATCGAAACATTGGTTAATGACTCAAACGGATTTATTCTTGAATCAAACAATCCGAATTATTTGCATGAAACTTTAATGAGAATAAACCTGATGGGTAGAGAAAATATCCTTGATAAAAAACAAAAGGCTTTGCTAACAATTAAAGAAAAGTTTACTTGGGAGAAATTAATTAATGAATTAATAGCGTTTCTAAAACCCAAACAGTAACCAGTTATTTGTTAAATCTTACCACATATAATAAAACCCGACTTGATAAATTAAAAAATACATTAATAATCAACTAGTTCCATTACTTAATTAAAGTTAATAGGTTGCGCTGCCATTTACATGTGTTTTTTACCTTTTGTACTTAAATGAAAATTAACTAACTTTAGAACATAAAATCAAAATTTGAGAGAAATGAAAAAACAATTACTGTTAGGAAGCGCTTTATTGCTTGCCCTTGGGGTATCCGCGCAAAGCAATAGCGTTATTAAGAAAGCACAGCCGGTTGGTATCGTAAACATGGCTGAAAGGTTATCTGCAAAATTTGCGACTGCCGATAATTATGAAAAAACTGCGCAAAACAATGCAAATCGTACATCTACAGCGGAAAATCAAGCTGAAGCTACATCTTTCCAGAGTGAAGCTCAGGCTTCAAGTGCGCCAATTATTTCAAACACCTTCAATCGTTTTAGTGGGTCGGTTAATATATATGGTTATTTAGTAAGCAGCTCAAAACCTTTACAATATAATCGTATCTTAAAAATGTTCTCATTCGTACAAAGAAAGAGTAACACGTATGTGGTTAACCCTTCATCTGCAGGAAACAGTGGTTCGATTGTTGTTTACTTAGGAAGAAACGATGGTGCTAACTGGGATAGTACCTTGATTTGGGCTGATGCTACAAATTTAGCGCGTTACCCACAAGGTGGTATTTATAACCCTCCAGGAAATCAAGTTGATACTAACGCCTATGTTGTAGGTAGTGGTCCTATTACAGGTGGTTCAGGATGGTTGGGTTCTTGGTATGCTAGTAAGCGTATTACAACTCAAGGAACAAATTCTACAGGAACTGATACTCAGTTCATGTCAAATACTGCTCCTTTTGGATCTGCAACTTCTCCTGCTATGACTAAACATGATTTTCCTCGTTACTCATTCTCATCAACTGATGACGGAGTAATTAGAGCAATGGGAACTATCTATAATGATGTTAATGGTACTACAACTTTAGCTCAAGATATCCGTGGTGGTTTCATGGCTAAAGGTTCATTCAATGCAGGTGCATTTGTTTGGACACCGGATTCAATGGTTCCTGCAACAATTATGCGTTCTGAAGGAACAAAGCAATTATGGGGTCAACCATATATGGCATGGAATGATGCAGGTACACATGGATATGTTATGTTCATTGGTGCTCGTCAAGGTGCTACTTTAAACAATAAAGGATGGCAACCAATCGTTTACAAAACAACTGACTCTGGTAATAACTGGGCTTTAACTAATGGTATTGATTTCAATGGCTCTGCTACTACATTTAGCACATTATTAAATAGCATGGCCGCAACTGTTAGTAATTCTACAATCACAGCTCCTTTCTTTAATGTTGGGGAAGGTATTGATGTAGTTGTAGATAATAACAATGACTTACATATTTTCTCTACTGCTGTTGGAACATATGGTCAAGCTGATGATTCTTTAGGTTACACTTTCCAGTTCCAAAAATCAAATCATCCATCTGAAAGATACGGGTGGTTTTATGAGCCGGGTGCATGGCCTTATTTATGTGATTTCTACGGAGACGGTAACAACTGGAATTACCACATCATTGATTCATTAGGAACTGAAGGACCAACTTCAGACCAAAACAGCACAACAGGTGGATTTGCTAATAACCCTTGGGGTTCTCCGGATCCTGCTCAGGCTGTCTCTTCTGATTCTCGTTTACAGATTTCTCGTTCATATGATGGCCAGTTTATGGTTTACTCATGGGCTGAATCTGATACTACTTTAACTTCTAATGGGTTTAAATGGAATGAATTCCCTAACATTAAGCAACGTGCTTTACGTATGTGTGATGGTGCAATCAGTATTGATGAGCCTGTTATCACTTCAGGTACGGGTACTGTTAACGCTAAGGTAAAGGACAAGGCCTATTTCCACTACATGAGTTCAACTTGTAAAGCTGGAAGTTCTACGAATACTTCAGCAACATTTACAGTAGCTTATACTGTATCTAATAATACTGATACAGATCCTATCACGCAACCTGTAGATAACTATTTTGCTTCTGCTGTTGTTACTCATTCATTTGCTTCATCTGCTTGTGGTAGCACTATCACAACCGGAGTAGCTAATTACAAAAATGAAGCTGCTAACAGTTTCGTTTATCCTAACCCTGCTAACAATAACTTTAATGCAGTAGTTAACTTAACTAATGCTAATCCAATCAATGTAACAGTTTACAATGCAATTGGTCAAGCTGTTACTTCTGTTAATGCTGATGGATTAATTGGTAAAAACGTATTAAATGTTAATACATCTGAATTAACTGCGGGTATTTATTTCGTGAAAATTAAAGTAGCGAACACAGAAAGTACTAAGAAATTAATCATTGAATAATTATTGAATTTTGATTACAAAACCCGCCTATATAGGCGGGTTTTTTTTATTCTATAAACTCAAGGTTTTTTCAATTCATCATGTCAATTATTTTCAGATATACGTTCAATTCACTATATTTGAAAATAAACCATTCAATAAATTTTATGAAAAAATATTTATTTTTTAGTGGCGCATTGATGCTAACATTTGGTCTTACTGCTCAGAGTAATCAAATTAAATCAAAAGCCACAGGAATTGTGAATATGGCTGAAAAAATGAGTAAGCGATTTGCAATAGCCGATAATTATGAGGCCACTTCTCAAAGTAGCCGCCCTATTAATACAAATAAATCTGAAAATGAATTATCTTTTCAGGAAGATGCTAGCGCATCAAGCGCAGCGCTTATTTCGAGTACATTTAATCGATTCTCTGGCTCTCATAACATCTTCGGTTATTTAGTGAGTAGCTCTAAACCTTTGCAATACAATCGCATTCTTCAGATTTACTCTTTTGTTCAGAGAAAAAGTGTTACTTACGCAGTAAATCCTTCTTCTGCAGGAAACAGCGGTTCAATTGTTGTTTACTTAGGAAGAAATGATGGTGCCAATTGGGACAGTACATTAATCTTTGCTGACGCAACAAATTTAGCACGCTATCCACAAGGTGCAATTTACAATCCACCGGGAAATCAAGTTGACACCAACGCGTATGTAGTTGGTAGTGGGCCGATAACAAGCGGTTCAGGCTGGATTGGATCTTGGTATGCAAGTAAACGTATTACTACACAAGGAACAAACTCTACAGGCACAGATACACAATTCTTTGCCAACACTTCTCCTTTTGGTTCTGCAACTTCTCCTGCAATGACTAAGCACGATTTTCCTCGTTATTCTTTCTCATCTACCGAAGATGGAATTGTTAGGTCAATGGGTATCATTGTTAATGATGTTGGAGCCACTACAAACGCGGGGTTTGGTTTAAGAGGTGCGTTAATTTCTAAAGGCAGCTTTAATGCCGGTGCATTTGTTTGGACGCCGGATTCATTAATTCCACCTGTAGTTACAAGAACTGATGGATCTAAGCAATTATACAGTGTGCCATATATGGCTTGGAATGATGCCGGTACAGTTGGGTACATCATGTTTATTGGTGCCCGTCAAGGTGCAACATTAAACAACCTTGGATGGCAACCAATTGTTTATAAAACAACCAATAGTGGAAATACTTGGGCTCTAATTAACGGAATCGACTTCAATGGTTCCGCTTCAACTTTCAGTACATTATTAAACAGTATGGGCTCAGTTAATACTAATAGTAACGTAACTGCGCCTTTCTTCAATATTGGCGAAGGTATTGATGTAATTGTTGATAATTCTGGTGAATTACATATCTTCTCAACTGCTGTTGGTAGTGCTAGAACTCATCAAGACAGTTTAGAATATACATGGAGATACCAAAAATCTAATCACCCTTCAGAAAGATATTCTTGGTTTTATGAGCCAACAGCTTGGCCGTATTTATGTGATTTCTATACTACCGGTGGAGGAACTGGCTGGAATTATCATGTAATCGATTCATTAGGAACTGAAGGTCCAACTTCTGACCAAAATAGTACAGATGGCGGTTTCGCAAATAACCCTTGGGGAACACCGGATCCTGCACAAGCAGTTTCTTCAGATTCTCGTCTACAATTATCCCGTTCTTATGATGGCCAGTTTATTGTTTACTCTTGGGCTGAGTCTGATACTACATTAACATCGAACGGATATAAATGGAATGAATTCCCTAATATTAAGCAGAGAGCATTAAGATTATGTGACGGCGCTGTATCTACAGATGAATTTATTATCACAGCCGGTACAGGAACAATAAACGCAAAAGTAAAAGATAAGGCTTACTTCCATTATATGGGCTCTACATGTAAAGCCGGTGCTTCTACAAACACTTCTGCAACATTTAGCGTACCATACACAGTATCTAATAATACTGATACAGATCCGGCAACACAAGCGGTTGATAATTATTTCACTACCGCAATTGCTGTCCATAATTTTGTAACCTCTCCTTGTGGCGCTACTATTACTACAGGAGTTTCCAATGTTTCAAATGATGCCATTGAAAGTTATCTTTACCCTAACCCGACAGATAATAATTTCAATGCTGTTGTAAATTTATCTCAATCAGAAACTATTGTCTTGAATGTATTTAATGCTTTAGGTCAAACTATTAAAACAGTTTCTGTTGACGGGCATTCAGGTAAAAATGAAATAAATGTAGGTTTAACAGAAAACGTTGCCGGCATTTACTTTGTTAAAATAAAAGTTGGTGCTAATGAAAGCACGAAAAAACTGATTATTAAATAATCTCTTTTAAATTTAATAAGACCCCCACTAAAAATGGGGGTTTTTTATTTGCAATAATTGTTGTAACTTTTCGTTTAAATTTAAATGCATAAATTATTTTACATCACTTTATTGTCTTTGTTTTTTGTCCTGTCAAATGGACAAACAGATTCCTTGTACATGAAAGGAAATGTGATTCCAGTAAAGGTAATGGACATTTCTGAGTACGAGGTTAGGTACAGAAGACTAGATTTGGAAAATGGCCCCGTTTATACAATTGGCATTAATAACATAACCAGAATAAAATATGCCAATGGTACGGTTGAGAATTTCAGAAATTCTGATTTCATCGTATCTGAAGATATAACAAAGAAGAAAAAACAAACTAACGCTTTCAAGTTGCATGTTTTCGATTTCCCAACAGGCAAAATTTCTCTTGGATATGAAAGAGTGCTTCGGCCGGGAATAAATCTAGATGCCAAATTTGGCATTTTTAATAGCAATGTCTACGATGCATTTAATAAAAGTTATAGCGACCACTACAATATTTTTAACCCCTATCGTTCCAGATTTGGCTCAGGTACATTTGTCAAAACAGGAGCAAAAATAATTCTTGGTGAGCGTATAAATAATCACGCAATAGAATTCAATCATTTCTTAGAAGGAAATTATTTCAGGTTTAATGTTTTCTTTAGCTACCTACGCTTTGAGGACACAAAGTTTTACTATAATTCAGGATATTATCCCAACTATCAAACGCAGATTACCAATGTAGAATTTATCCAAAACTACAATTATGGTTTTTTACTGGAATATGGCAAACAAATAGTTCTGGCGGAGGATTTCACTTTAGAAGGCTATGTTGGTCTTGGTTACGCGGGATCAACATATGACTTTTCATCGGAGGTTTCTTACATGTCTTATTACAATACATCAACTTCAAATGTTTTAGCAGCCCAAAAGCTTGGTGCATCTATCGCTATATCCTGTGGTTTTAATGTAGGCTTTATGCCTAAATCAAAATCAAGCAGAAAACCTCAAAGTCCTCAAAATTAGAGGAATAGCATTGATTCGTGTAGGTCTGCATTTTTTCCTAAATTTGCAGGCAAAATTTTTAAAGTGGACAAAAAATCATTAATTGGATTAGGATTAATTGCAGGTATTTTAGGTTTATGGTTGTGGTATAACGGCCCTACAGAAGAACAAATTGCAAGAAAAAAATTCATTCAAGATTCTATAACAGCCGTAAATGTTGAGAATGAAAAGAAATTAGCTGAAGAATTAAAGAAAAATGATTCCATTGTCAAAAAAGACACTGCTACGATCATTGCACAATCCGACTCACTGAATACTGATTCTATTAAGTCTAATTTAATTTCAGAAAACTATAGAGATTTTGCTCCGGCACTAATCGGTGACCCTTCATTATTCACAATTGAAAATGACCAAATTATCGCTACGATAAACAATAAAGGCGGTTTCATTTCCAAAGTAAAATTAAAAAACTATAAGCGATATGGACAAGCCGAAAAATTGATTTTGTTTGATCAAGACTCTACCAATTTTTCATTAAAACTAAGTGCTTATGATCGCTCAAGGTTGTTTAGTACAGACAGTTTCTACTTTAAACCCGTTACTCATAATAAAGATAATATCGTATTAAGATTAAGCACCGCTAAAGAGAAATCATATATTGAATTTGAATACTCCCTTAAGCCTGGCGAATATTTAGTTAATAGCAAAATCAGATTTGTTGGTATGGAGCAAATCCTTACTCCAACAGAAGATCAGTTACAACTTAATTGGTCTATGCTGATGCCTACACAAGAAAAAAACATTACAAAAGAAAGAGAAGTTTCTACAGTTTATTACAAACAAACCGTAAATGACCCTGACAATATCAGCCCTTTTAAAGATGAAGAATTAAGTATTAACGAAGCTGATATTAATTGGATTTGTTTTAAGCAACAGTTCTTTAATACATCTATTATTGCAGACAATGTATTTTTAAAATCTGGTAGTACCGTAAAACTTGGATTAAGAGAAAATTCACAAACTCACGTTAAATACGCCGCAACAGAATTAGGTATTCCTTATAATCATAATGCAAGTGAAACCTTTTCCTACAAATTTTATTTTGGCCCAAATGACTATAAAACCTTAAAGGCAATGGATAACGAATTGGTACAAATCATTCCTACCGGTTGGAGTATTTTTAGTTATATCAACAAGTGGTTGGTTATTCCAATTTTCTATGGCTTAAGTAATTTAAACATGGGTATTGTTATTTTAATACTCACCTTAATTATCAAAATTATTTTATTACCTGTAGCCTACAAAACATATTTAAGCGGAGCCAGAATGCGAGTGCTAAAACCGGAGTTGGATGCCATTAATGCAAAATTCGGTGAGAAGGCGGATCCAATGAAAAAACAGCAGGAGCAAATGAACCTTTACCGCAAAGCCGGCGTTAGTCCTTTATCCGGCTGTTTACCCCTACTCTTGCAATTCCCGATTTTAATTGCATTATTCTCTTTTATACCGGCTGCAATTCAATTGAGACAAAAATCATTTTTGTGGGCAGAAGATTTAAGTACGTATGATAGTATCTGGACTTTTG
>JBFWYJ010000036.1:0-14197 GCA_050186555.1 Bacteroidia bacterium | reverse complement strand
GAATGGATATGGAAAGATTCAAACTCTTTGAAAGAAATGTTGAATGCAAGCCTATAAACTTAAGATTGCTAAACATCAATAAAATTTCATTTAAGGACCTGATGCAGCATCCTTATTTTGACTATGAACTCACCAAACTAATTTGTCAGAAGAGAGATAAACAAACCATCAACAAAGAAAATCTCTTTGAAATAATACAAGAAAGGTCGACCTATGAAAAAATCCTGCCTTATATAGAATTTTAGCAGGTTCTTAATAGTTAATTGTCAATAAATTAGCCTCTTAAAATCGATTTTTTTCGTATTTTTAAACTTTGATTTAGTGTGATATGAGCGAAAAACAAAGAACCATAAAACAAGCTGTTTCTCTAACCGGAGTTGGATTACATACCGGCCAAAAGGTAACATTGACATTTTTACCTGCGCCTGAAAATCATTGGTATAAGTTTCAAAGAACTGATTTGCCTGAAAAGCCAATTATTGATGCTGATGCGGATTTAGTAATTGATACAGCAAGAGGAACAACACTGGAAAAAGATGGCGCTAGAGTTTATACAACTGAACATGTGCTTGCCGCTTTAGTAGGTTTGCAAATTGACAATTGTCTGATTCAAGTGGATGCTCCTGAAATGCCCATAATGGATGGCAGTTCTTATAAATTTATTGAAGCGCTTGAAGCAGCTGAAATTATTGAACAAAATGCAGAAAGAGAATACTTTACTTTAAAGGATAATTTAACTTTTGAAGACCCTGTCAAAGGTGTTGAAATGTTGGCTGTTCCACAAGACACTTATAGAACAACCGTAATGGTTGATTATAACAGTGATATTCTGGGAACACAACACGCAAGTATTTACAAAATTGAAGAATTTAAAGAAGAAATTTCTAAATGCAGAACATTCGTTTTTCTTCATGAATTGGAAATGCTTTTGCAGCATAACTTAATTAAGGGCGGAGATTTAGATAATGCTATAGTTTTAGTTGATAAAGAAGTTCCAAAAGAAAAATTAGATTATCTTAAAAAAGTATTTAACAAGGAACACGTTGAAGTTAAAGGCAGAGGTGTTCTAAATAATACAGCATTACACTTCTATAATGAGCCGGCTCGTCACAAGCTGTTAGATATTATTGGTGATTTGGCCCTAGTTGGAAAACCAATGAAAATTCATGTCTTAGCTGCAAGACCTGGTCATGCCGGTAATATTGAGTTTGCCAAAAAATTAAAGCAGATGATTAAGGATGAAAATATGCGTAAAAAGAAAAATCTGCATGATCCTTATGATTTAAATAAACCTGCTTTACTAGATGTAATTCAAATTCAAAAATTATTACCTCATCGTCAGCCATTTTTGTTTGTAGATAAAATTATGGAGATTACAGATGAAGGTATTGTTGGTGTGAAGAACGTTAGTATGAACGAATATTTCTTTCAAGGTCATTTCCCTGATGCTCCTGTTTTTCCTGGTGTAATTCAAATTGAAGCAATGGCTCAAGTAGGCGGAATATTTGCCCTTAGCAAAGTTCCGGATCCGGAAAATTATCTAACATACTTTATGAGTATCGATAAGGTGAAATTTAAAAATCAAGTTGTTCCCGGTGATACAATCGTCTTTAGACTAGAATTATTAACGCCAATAAGAAGAGGAATAGTTCACATGAAAGGTGTTGCTTATGTGAGAGAGAAGCAAGTAATGGAAGCCGAAATGATGGCTATGTTAAGTAAAGTAAAAGGAAAAGAAGAAAAACAAAGTGTAACTGCTTAATCATGATTTCAAACTTAGCGTACGTTCATCCTAAAGCTCAAATTGGTAACAATGTCACTATTGAGCCTTTCGCAACCATATATGGCGATGTTGTTATTGGAGACAATTGTTGGATTGGTCCTAATTCTGTAATCATGGATAAAACCAGAATGGGAAAAAACAATAAAATTTTTCCAGGAGCCGTTGTTGGCGCTATTCCGCAAGATTTAAAATTTAAAGGTGAAGAAAGCTTAGTTGAAATTGGTGATAATAATTCCATAAGAGAATGTGTTACCATTAATAGGGGAACATTAGATAGAATGACAACTAAGATCGGTAATAATAATCTACTGATGGCTTACACACATTTAGGTCATGATTGTATTTTAGGAAACAACATTATTATTGCAAACAACGGAAATTTGGCCGGACATATTACTATTGAAGACAATGTAATTATTGAAGGAGTTGTCGCGGCTCAACAATTTATCAATATTGGCGCCCATTCATTTATTGCCGGTGCTTCATTGGTCAGAAAAAGTGTCCCTCCTTATATCCGAGTTGCCAGAGAACCACTTCAGTTCATAGGCGTAAACACAATTGGTTTGGCAAGAAGAGGTTTTGATAAGGAAGTTATTAAAAACATTGAAGACATCTATAGGTTAATTTTCGTTCGTGGTCACAATATTACTAATGCAATTGAAATTGTAGAAGCAGAGGTGCCTGATACGCCTGAAAAAAAACAAATATTGGATTTTATTAAAAACCAAAAAGATGGAATTGTAAAGGGTATTTAATTTACGATGAGCATTCCAACCATTTCATTAATTAATATTTCCAAGAGGTTTAACCGTGAGTGGATTTTCAAAGATATAAATGCTGTTATCGAGCCGGGATCTAAATGGATGATTGGAGGCGGTAATGGTTCCGGTAAATCAACTTTGTTGCAAGTTATTGCAGGATTTATTAGCTCGGAAAAAGGAGACATTTCATATTCTATTAATAATGTCCAGATAAATAAAGACAATTTTACAAAATACTTTACGCTTGCATCGCCATATCTTCAATTAATCGAAGAGTATACATTGTCTGAATTAATTAATCACTTAATACATAGTGGATCATTTAAATCTGAATTTCATTTGGAAAAAATTATTGAAAAAATTGGTCTGACGAATATTAAAAACAAACCGCTTAACCAATATTCAAGCGGAATGAAACAACGAGTGAAATTAGCACTGGCTTTTTTCAATGAAAAGCCAATTATTTTACTGGATGAACCTGTTTCTAATCTGGATGAATCAGGAATTAAATGGTATCGAAATTTGGTTGAAGAGTTTGCCGTAAATAAAACAATTATTGTCTGTTCAAATAATATTCAGGAAGAATTTTATTTCTGTAATAACAAATTGATTATCAGTGATTTTAAGTCTTGATGAATAGAAAAGTTTTCAGTAACTTCGTTCTATGCAAAGATCTCTCGATTTATCAGATATTTTCATTATCATCTTCGTTGGGGTTGTATTTGTTGGAGGTGCCTATACGGTTTTTAAATTTATGCGAAACAAAAATTAAACATGTCTAACTTATTTATTTTATTTTTAAATCTGGGTGGTGGCGAAGTAATTCTGATATTATTTGTTATCCTATTAATGTTTGGCGGAAAGGGCATTCCAAATATTGCCAAAACTTTAGGAAAAGGAATACGTGAATTTAAAAATGCAACGAACGATATACAGAGAGACATTAACCAAAGTACCGGTGGATTAACGAAACAGGTTAATGAGCAAATTCAAGAAATTAAAAAAGAAATTGACCTTGACAAAGATTAGTATCATATTGTTCACCTTCCTCTCTTATTCTTTAATATCTCAAACACCGGATAAGATTAAGGTTAAAGCACAAAGTCAAATATTTTTCTTTCGAATAAATAATCCGAAAGATTCTATGATTCTTCCTGATGAAAGTGATTTGTTTTTCATCAATTTTAGCGAAGACAAAAAAGATAAAACTGAGATTAAAATATCAAATGCTAACCTTTTAAGAACCAATAAAGAAAACTTGTATAAACTGGTTTATATGCCAGGAATGAAATACAGATTTATTTTCCAGGAAGCCTTGAAAACAACCAATACTAAATCTAAAAACGAGCTTAACCCTGTTATAGAAGTTGACGGAACTACAGAAAATAAGGAGTTAATTCAAGTAGATATTGTCAAATATCCGGAGCTAAAATCATTGATTACTTACACTTACGTTCCGAAGAAATAGCAAGCAAGGCTATTTCATGTGCTTTAGATTCATCCCGTACATCACAACGAATGCAATATCAACTACTAATGTAAAAATGAGTACTGTAATGGCGGCTGCTTCCATAGCACCTCCCATACCACTTACCATCGCCATTGCCTTCTTACTTCCAAACATGCCTATTATATCCGGTATTAATTCTGCCGCAGTATAAATATAAAACCCAAGCCTTTTCAAATTAAACATCTGAATTACACCAACCAGAGTAATTAACTGCCAAATAATACCTAAGTATGGTTGAGCCTGAGCCCACGCATCATTCTGAGACTCCAAATAAGCTTCCTCCATCTGATCTGCAGCAGAAGGACTTATTTCACGTACTTGTTCAATCTGCTGTTCCATTTTCTCAGGCGTATTAGTTATTAAACCTACCACCGATAAAAGCACCATTAGACCAACGCCAATAAACGATAAAATACACAATACTTTTAAAAACTGTGGAATAGGCTTAGCTTGTTCATCCATATTATCATTCATTTCTAATGTTGATTGATTTTCTTCCATAAAATTTCTTTTTGTAAAAATAAAAAAAGGCCGTTGTTTCCAACAGCCTTTCATCACATTTTATTATATCATATTAATGAGATTCTTCGTGAGATTCTTCACCACTAGCACCCTCTTCGGCAGCATTAGCAGCTTCTTCAAACATACCCTCTAATGATTCACGTAATTTTGCAGTGTCAGACAAGTTTTCCATCATCTCTTTACCAACGTCGCCAACAGTATCATGTACTTTTTTAACTGCCATAACAGTAGTAAAAGATAAAATAGTAGCTACTATACCAATTACTAAACCAGCAACGCCTAAACCTTTCTTTCCATTTCCTTTGCTAGCAGCCATGAAACCCATTACAGATAAACCGGTTCCTAATAAACTTAAAATCAACCAGAAGATTGCTAAGCCCATTCCACCACCTAACATAGCTGACGCAGCTGCAATTCCAGAAATAATAATCCATAATACTAGAGCAACTAAAGCAATAACAAATCCTGATACGCTTAATCCTTTACCGGCACTAGTTTTTGCCCCGGCATTTGCATTTGAGTTTTCTTCCATTTTAATTAGTTTTAATGTTAATGATACAAAGAAAATCTATTTTAACATTTATTAATAGGAATATATTCCTAGTTATTAACAATTTATCGCAAAATATCTGCTCTCCATAGCTCAAAACTACTTTTTTGTCGCTCATTTGAGTCGCTTAGGTGCTTTATTGATGCCGACCAATAATACCCGGCTTCATCAGACCCCGGTAGTTTAGATAGATCCATTTTTACATCCAAAATTCTTTCATTTCTGATGATTGTAAATTCAAGCTGCCCTGTTTCCATTTCATACTCAATCAATCTTGATAGATTCCCGCGCACAATTTTAGAATTTACACCGATAATTACATCCTTTTCAAATAATTTAGATTTCCAGGAAGGAGAATATGGTGCTACTGCAGTTATCGTCATTTTTCCAACATCGTCAATTGCTTTAAACCCAAAGTATCTTTCATTACTGAACAAACTTGGAGATTTATCAAACTTTAAACCGATGTAACCCAAACACTCGTTTAACATAGATTCATAGTCAGAAGTACCGGTAACATAATTATTAAAGAAATCTTTGAGATTTACATTTGCATACTTTTCACATAATTCAATTATCGTTTCATAAGCATACCCTACGCCCTTTTTGCCGAACTCATGATATAACTCTCTACAAACATTTACCAAAGCGTTCCTGTTGTTCGAACCTTTCATGATTAAAACATCTAGCATAAAAGCAATTAAATTTCCCTCTGTATAAATATTTGTTTTGCGATATGGCGCACCCGGCACGTAGCCATCCAACCAGGTATCCCAACTACTATCCGCAACGCTTAAGTTAAATCTGCCATAGTTTTGAAAGTGTCTGTTCAATCTATCCTCCAACGTGCCAAAATATTGCTGTTCATTAAATACGTCAGCACTAAAAAGATTCTTATCACCATAATAGGTTGTAAATCCTTCATAAACAAAACCGGTCTTTGCATAATTCTCTTTAGTGTAATCATACGGCAACATTTCTTTTGGGCGAATTGTTTTAATATTCCATACATGGAATAATTCGTGACAAGAAACACCCAATAACTCATCGTAAAGTTTTGTTGTAAAAACTTCATTATCCGGACCAAGCGCAATTACAGTATTCTTAAAATGCTCCACTCCATGATAAAATTTATGTGGTGTAATTTGAAAGATAAAATGGTAATCATCAAAAGGAAAATCTTCCCAGAACTTAAATTGGTATTTGATAAACGGAATAAAATCTTTTTCTAATCTTTTCCAATCGGGTCTGCAATCACCATTAAAATGCAAATGAAAATTGACTTTATCTACAATAAAAGAATTTGAACTCAACTGATTAGAAACAATAAATGGAGATTCTGCCAATTCATCAAAATTCGCCGCAATTATTTTTTTATTTTTTACATTTAATGATGTTGCTATTGACGCCTCCTTTTCTACGGTTACTTCAATCTCTTCATCCGAGCGATCTTCAACTATAAAACAACAATGAATGGGGTTAATATAAATCTGATTTTCATCAGCATAACAAGAACCTGCAGTCAATTCGGCGCAATAAAAACTATACGTCACTTTAATTAAAGTCGTTTTAGGGACCTCAACTATCCAATTGTCTTTTGATGATTTCTCTATATGTAAAACGTTACCTTCGGCATCAAACGCTTCAAGCTTTTTAATATTCTTAGCAAAATTTCCCAACTCATAACGTCCTGGTCGCCACGATGGCAACTGCAATGACAATGCTCCGGCTTTAGGCTCAGGTATCAGCATCTCAAAGTATACATAATGCGAAACAGGATTTTTTTGATATAATTTGATTTGAATCATTATACTATCTTTTTACTTCCTAAATGTATATATTTATCGTATGTTTTCGAAGTCATTTTTCCTATTTCTTTTACCTGCAATTTGTATCTCACAAAATTTTGATTCAATATGCAGAGTAATCAAAAAGACAAAGAACGACACTGAACAGGTTAATAAATTTTATCGTATTGGATTTGAAAGTAGATTTAATAATCCTAACCTATCATTTCAATGTGCTAAAGAAGCATTGAATATCGCGAACAAGTCTAAGTCTGAATTACACAAAGCGAAAGCTTTTAATCTTCTTGGTATATTACATTATAGAAAAAGAGATTTAAAAACCGCTTTACAATACCATCATGAAGCGCTTAGAATACGGGAGCAACAAAAAGACGAATATTCTCAGGCATTGAGTGAAACCAACCTGGGAAATATTTATACAGATTTAAATAGCTTTAGTCTTGCTGAAAACCATTATTTAAACGCCTTACAAATTCAAAATAAACTTGGTAATGATAAACAAACAGGTAATTGCTTTGTAAACCTTGGTGTTTTAATGGTAATGCAGAAAAAACATATCGAAGCAGAAAAATATTTCTACAACGCATACGAGATTTCGAAAAAATTAATAGACTATGAAATGGAAGCCATGTGCTTGAACAATTTATCAGCTATCAACTATGAAAGCGGTAATTATGAGGCTGCAATCGGCAATGCGCTTGAATCAATAAAGATCAAAGAAATTATGGGGAATGAAATGGAAAAAGCCGATAGTTATATCAACCTGTCACGGGCTTACAGTAAACTAAATGATGAGGTTCAATACAATTACTACATCAATAAAGCAGACAGTTTATGTTTAGTTTTTGATTATACAGATGCAAAGCTGTCTCTACTTTCTTCTAAGCTAGAACATTTTGAAACAATTGAAGATTATAAAAATGCCTTGCTGCTTTTAAAAAAAATAATACATTTTAAAGACAGCTTATCGAAATTGAATAATATTGAATCCAGCTCACTCAATGATGATGAAATTATTAATAAAAAAAATCATCATCAACCCTTTCATTTTCCTTACTTAATGCTATTTCTTTTAATAGTTTCTTGCCTTGTTCCTGTTTACATATTAATTAAAAACATGCGATGAGTAAAAAAAATAAGAAAATAAATATTGTTTATAGTACCAATCCCAATTACAGCTATGAGTTTGAACCGGATGAGGAATCAGATACGTTGTCAAATGAGAAACAAGAACTGAAAATATATTTAGACAGATTGGGTGGAGGCAAATTTGTAAGTAGAATTTCAGGCTTCATTGGAAAAAAAGAAGATTTGGATTCGCTCCAAAAAACACTCAAACAAAAATGTGGTGTTGGTGGTTCTGTAAAAAATGGAGAGATATTAATTCAAGGCGACAACAGAGACAAATTATTGAAAATATTATCCGACTTAAAATTTAAAGTAAAAAAAGCCGGGGGCTAAAATAAAAAAGCCCACATCAGTGGGCTTTAAAACTATGTTTACAATTTTTACTTTACTTCTTCGAAATCAACGTCGGTTACATTTTCACCGTTACCATTACCCTGATCACCACCTTCCTGGCTTTGATTAGCTGCTCCTTCTGCTCCGTTTTGTTGTTGCTGTTGTGCATTGTACATATCTTGACTTGCTGCACTCCAAGCATCATTTATTTTCTTTAATGAAGCTTCGATTGAAGGGATATCCTTTGAAGCGTGTGCATTTTTTAATTCTGTTAATGCTGCTTCAATAGCTGCTTTCTTTTCGGCAGGAATTTTATCACCATAATCTTTCAATTGCTTTTCACTTTGGAAAATCATTGAGTCTGCTTCATTAATCTTGTCAATTTGCTCCTTAGCTGCTTTGTCTGCTTCCGCATTAGCTTCTGCTTCTCGCTTCATTTTCTCGATTTCCTCTTGCGTTAATCCCGACTTAGCTTCAATTCTAATATTGTGTGACTTACCTGTTGCTTTATCTTTCGCACTAACATTTAAAATTCCGTTCGCATCAATATCAAAAGTTACTTCAATTTGAGGAACCCCTCTTGGTGAAGGTGGAATTCCATCTAAATTAAATTCACCTAGTTTTCTATTATCACGTGCCATTGGGCGCTCACCTTGGTACACTACAATCTGAACTGAAGGTTGATTGTCTGCTGCCGTAGAGAATGTTTCCGATTTTTTAGTTGGAATCGTTGTATTTGACTCTATCAATTTTGTAAATACACCGCCCATTGTTTCGATACCCAAAGAAAGAGGCGTAACATCTAACAACAATACGTCTTTAACTTCACCGGTTAAAACACCACCTTGAATCGCAGCACCAACTGCTACAACCTCATCAGGATTAACACCTTTACTTGGTGATTTCCCAAAGAATTTTTCTACAGCAGCTTGAACTGCCGGAATACGAGTTGATCCACCAACTAAAATAATTTCGTTAATATCTGAAGGACTTAAACCTGCATTTTTCAAAGCTGATTTACATGGCTCAATGGTTCTTTGTATCAAGCTATCAGCCATTTGTTCAAATTTTGCTCTAGTTAAAGATTTTGCAATGAACTTTGGTACATTATTTACCATTGTAATGTATGGTAAATTAATTTCTGTACTAGTGCTACTAGATAATTCTATTTTAGCTTTTTCTGCTGCATCTTTCAAACGTTGCAAAGCAATTGGGTCTTTACTCAAATCTACCCCTTCATCCGCTTTAAAATCGTTTACTAACCAATCGATAATAACTTGGTCAAAATCGTCACCACCTAAATGCGTATCACCATCAGTAGATTTTACTTCAAATACGCCGTCTCCTAATTCTAAAACTGACACGTCATGCGTTCCTCCACCACAGTCAAAAACCACAATTTTCATATCACTGCCTTTTTTATCAAGACCATAAGCCAAGGCAGCAGCAGTTGGTTCATTAATAATTCTACGCACTTTTAATCCGGCAATTTCTCCTGCTTCTTTAGTAGCTTGACGTTGTGAGTCGTTGAAATACGCCGGAACGGTAATAACCGCTTCTGTAACTTCCGTGCCAAGATAATCTTCAGCAGTCTTTTTCATTTTTTGAAGGATAATTGCAGAGATTTCTTGCGGTGTGTACTTTCTATCATCAATCAACACACGCGGTGTGCTGTTGTCTCCCTCTACTACTTTATATGGTACACGTCCCGCCTCGTTTGACACTTCGTTAAATAAATGACCCATAAAACGCTTAATTGAATAAACAGTTTTAGTTGGGTTTGTAATTGCTTGTCTTTTGGCAGGATCTCCTACTTTTCTTTCTCCTCCTTCAACAAAGGCTACAACTGACGGAGTTGTGCGTTTCCCTTCATTATTTGCAATAACTACAGGTTCATTACCTTCCATCACAGCCACACAGCTGTTTGTTGTACCTAAATCTATTCCTATTATTTTTCCCATGATTTCTAATTTTTCTTATATATCTCAATTAATATGCCAATAGGAATTTGGGCTGTTTTTCTGTCAGCCTGTCATGAAATCATGAAAATTATTCAAAAAATTGTCAGAAAACTGTCAATGTCCAGTAGAAATACAAGATTCTATTGACAGCCGGGTTTTGTCAAATTAAAGGTATAAAACTGGTATTGACATGTGTATTTGTTAACGGCAAATTCATCAACAAATGTAGACCATAACTCTTTAGAAATTAAGCATCTAGATCTAAAAGTAAATAAACCCAACGCAGCCTTATTATCGAAATTAGAATACAACAATTTATCTTGTGCAAAAGTCAACGACGGGGCGGCAAACTGAAGATAATCATAGTAATCCTGTGTAGTAGCATAACAAATATAATCCATTTTATATGCTCTTCTTCCAACAAATCCTGACGGATTAGTCCGTTTTGACAACATGTTACCGTACTCTAAAAATAAGTTAGATGCTCTAAAAGTAAAATTAAAATACAATGTATTGTTAAATGAAACTTGTTCGTTCAATTGCTGAGGAGGGAATACATAATCTAAATACTGGTCTTGTTTTCCTAAGCCACCTATACTGTCATAATAATGCAGACGAAGCGTTAAATCATGAATAAAGCCACCATTTACAGCTTTGGTTCTAATAACGTATGGGTTTGAAGTAGCAACATTGCTATAATCGATGTAATAAGAGGGTGTATTGCTTGGTGAATAAGGTACCGGATAATATGGAGGCGCAAAAGGAGGCAAGCCTGTTAATGGCACACTATCAATTGCGGTTGTAGTTGCAGTAAAAACATTACCGGTATTGTTGTTAGATATGGTTAATTTATACAAACCATCACTGAACAATCTATCATTACAAATATAAACGCGCTGCGTTGTACTAAAAGCACCAGGTTCTGTTTGAATAAGTGAATCCCTAAATAATACCTCCGTTTTTCCGCCTACCTTTTCAGCAGCCACTTTAGTTCCATTTACAAATCTTTCTAATTTAACAGTTAATTCTCCTGCCTGATAATTCACAGAATCGGCAACTTTTGCCATTTCATTTGCATCACCATCTCCAAGAAAAACCTTGTTAATGCGAATCATTTGCATGCTTTCCTGAGGCGTTATTATAGCATATACTGATGGAATCTCTTTGTATGGCGCCTTGATGTTCAAATCATTTTTGCAGGCAACTAAAAACAGAATAACAAGCAAAGAAATGTACTTCAACCCAACTATCCCAAATATTTTCCTTGAAAATTGCATCCGCCAAATATACGAAAAAGCCTTAATCATTTAGACTAACTAATTCTTCAAAAACATCATTGAATCCGGGGGCAATTTGAGGGTCAAAAGTCCTTTCATGGAATACAGATACAAACAAGCCCCCCCCCAACTTCTTAACTTCTGTTGAGTATGATTCAATATCTTTGATAGCTTGTGCTGACCCTGATGAAGAATAAATAAAATATGTACCATCCATAATGACAAAAGGAACTCTTAATAATTCTGTTGGAATTTCCTTATTAAAATCAAAATGGTAAAATGGAGTGAATGTTCCTGCACGATATCCAATTTCAGAAGCAAAACCAACAGAAAAGTCAATTTTTATTCCTGAGTTTAATAATATGTCAGGTGTCTTTTCTATATCGAAACGTAGATAATGTTGTCTTGAAGTTGAAATATTTCTTCCTGCATGAGATTCCAGCTGTTCCTTCTCATTTCTTAATAAGGCTTCGGATGTTGAACTGTTATAAGAAGGATGTAGGCCAACGTTTATGTTATCAGCATTCAGCGCTTTAATTACTTTATTAAATTCATCTGAACTAGGATTTACAGTTCTGTCGAATTTAGTTCCGGATTTTTGGAGGAAGAAAAAGAAAACAGGTAAATTTTTCTCAATAGATAAATTGTTTATTCTCTCATAAACATCAAAGGGATCTTTTTGCAATCCTATTATTACTTTCCATCTCGTTTTTATTTGTTTAAAATTTCCCTTAGCCAAATCTTTTAAAGAGGAGCCAATTGAACGCGATAAGCTTTTACCCTTGAATGCAAATAAATTATCTACATCAATTGTAACGAGATTTGTGAATTTCTTAGTTGGAAACAAATAGTTAGGGAACTTTGTCTGCAACTGTCTTTTTAATTCATTTGTCCATATATCCAAAACAGGTTTATCAAGAATACCATTTGATTTAAGAATCGAATTTCTTGCTTCAAATCTTCCATGTACATCTAAATCTGTGACTTGCCATTCTTCATATCTGGAAATAAAATAAAAAACTGCCGAAAAAATATCAAAACCAAGATCATCATTCTGATCTGTCTTAAAAACTACCGGAAAGCCTTGGACATATTTAAAATCTAGAACAATATTTGGGTTGAGTTTTTTTTCTGAAAGTAAGCTACTCGGAACAATATGAATCGAATTATCAAATTTATTTTCACTGTAATTTATCTTAGGCTCTTTTGATTTACTAAAAAGTTCAATATCATTTTCAAGCCTGTATCGAATGTTTAGTTGATGATGAAAAACAAAATCGAGAACATATTTTAATCTTGCAGTAGCGTTTTTTGAATAGATTAAAATTTCAGGAGCACTTGCTTGAACTTTGATTTGAAGTAGTTCGATTATCTTTTCGGTTGTCACTTATTTGATATAACAACGGATTTTTTTAATCATTCGTGTACGGAACGTAAGTTAATCTGAGTTGAGGCTTCAGGGTTGAGTTGCTGCTTCCTCCGAATACTACTCTCTCGGCTCTGTCGTCTCTCCTCGACACGAGAATACGGTCTCCGTCCGCTAATACAATATAAAAACCGTAGTTCTTACGTGTACCATTCATAAGAATCTGAAATTCCCTTGCGATATTAAAAACGTATTCTTTAGTTGTAGAATTGTAATTTCCGCCGTATCTAATAAAATCGATGCTGCTTTGCTGATCATAAGTGTATATCTCCCTGCCTAATGAATCAATTCCCAGTATAGCAATTTTTGGTGGTGCAGAATAGGCAAAGCTGCTTCCTCCAATGGCCTCATCAACCTTAAAAACAACTTCAGCTTTGTTAATAGAAACCGGATTATCCTTTACATAATTCAATAGGTATGGCATTTGTATTTTAATTTTAGTGCCTCCCAATCCTTGAAGAAATAGGCCTTCAGAACCAAGCAAGCTATCGCCTCCCAATTGTGCATTCAAATAAGAATGGCCACCACTGGCATGTTGGTGATTAACCACATTAAATCTTGTTACACCTGCACCTGAAAAAGGGAAGACAAATGATTTTGTTTCTTTTTCTGAAGAAACAGTGCCATTTTGATAATAAAGATATAATCCTGTTCTAACGTCTTCTAGGTTATATTTTGCAATAATACCTTGGGCAGAAACTGGATTTAAATTTGAATTGGAAGCAGTAATGTATAAACCCTTATAGGTTTCCTGAAAAACAGAATTATTTAATAGATAAGCCGGTGTTTGCAACATTGCCTCTGCATAAGCTTTATCAATTGGTATTCTAAGCGCATACAAACCTTCATAGGTGCTTATTGTTCCTGTGAAGGTTCCTAATTTAGAATTTGCGTTATATAAAGCAGATTGATTTGTATAATAAGTTTTTGTTGCATCTATATTAGCGTTCATTTGATATACATCATATGTTAGCGCATTTTGAACATCACCTTTTAAATTTAACTCTGTTATGACTAAAATTATTTCCGCAGATACCAAATTTGCATCATCGCCAAACGAGACATTTGTGATACTATTTGGTAAAGACATTTTTGTATATAAACCTACATCTGTTCTGCCAAAAACAGGGTCTTGATT
>JBFWYJ010000035.1:0-14345 GCA_050186555.1 Bacteroidia bacterium | reverse complement strand
CTTAGTTCTTTTTCGTGCGGAGCAGTGCATAAGCTATAACTCCTTCTTACCTCTTCACCTTTCAGATTTAACTTCAGTGTAATATATTGCCCTTGCTTAAAAAGATATTCAGGTTGTTGAGGTGCAGGAACTTCAAACGCAACAGAAACAGCATCTGCTGTTTCGCGTTTAATGTCTTTTACCTTAAGTTTGTGAAAACGTGCCATAGTAAAATATTGTGGGGCAAAAATAAAAAGATTAAGGCAATAAAAAAACCCCGTATTTACGGGGTTTTTAATGAGCTTATGTTAAACTAATGAGCGCTTAAGTATTCAGCAACACCTTTATGGTCGGCTTTCATGCCTTCTTTACCTTTAGACCAGTTGGCAGGACAAACTTCGCCATTTTCTTCATTAAATTGCAAGGCATCAACCATACGGATAGCCTCATCAACATTTCTACCTAACGGCAAATCATTGATTAACATGTGACGAACTACACCTTTCTTGTCAATTAAATACAAGCCTCTGAAAGCAATCATAGGCCCTGTTGCAATTAAATTTCCATCATCATCAACATCGTAATCACCAAATAAAGTTCCATAATTCAAGGAAATTGTCTTAGTTGTATCAGCAACAATAGGATAAGTTACGCCTTTAATGCCTCCTGCAGCTTTGTCCATTTGTAACCAGCCCCAGTGACTTTCTTCAGTATCTGTGCTACATCCAATAACTGCAACATTTCTGCTTTCAAATTCTTTCAACTTATCTTGAAAAGCATGTAATTCAGTTGGGCAAACAAAAGTGAAATCCTTTGGGTAAAAGAAAAATACCACGTATTTCTTGCCAATATATTGGTCTAAAGAGAAGTCCTTAACTATTTCTCCACCATTAATAACTGCACCTGCTGTAAATGAAGGTGCCTTTTTTCCTACTAAACTCGACATATAATTTAATTTTTAGGTTAATAATTTGATTTATGAGATGCAAAAATATTGATTATTTTAAAACAATCTTGAATAAGAAATGTTTAAACAACTAACAAAAAATTCCGGTGCCTTTATTACCTTACCATAATATCAGTAAAATAGAGGCAGGGTGTGATGAAGCGGGCAGGGGATGCCTTGCAGGTCCTGTTTTTGCCGCAGCCGTGATACTTCCAAAGTCATTTGAAAACAATCTGTTAAATGACTCAAAGCAGTTAAAGGAGAATGAACGATACGCTTTGCGAAAAATTATTGAAGAGAATGCAATTGCCTGGGCGGTAGCAGAGGTTTCCAATACAGAAATTGATGAAATAAACATATTAAATGCTTCCTTTTTGGCAATGCATCGAGCAGTTGATAAATTAAAAACTCAGCCTAACTTTTTGCTTATAGACGGCAACAGATTTAAACCCTATAAAGGGATACCTCATGAATGCATAGTAAAAGGTGATGGAAAATATATGTCGATAGCCGCTGCAAGTGTGTTGGCCAAGACATATCGTGACGACTACATGAAAAATGCTTCTTTAGAATATCCAATGTATGATTGGAAAAGCAATATGGGATATCCAACCGCTAGACATCGAGAAGCTATCAAAAAGCATGGGTCAAGTCCACTACACCGAATGAGTTTTCAGCTTTTGCCTAGCCAGTTGAAAATAGAATTTTAAGCATTCAAACATTAGTTTTTTCATAACTCAACAGCGAAAGTGTATTAATTCACTAAACATCCTTTAATTTTGGTTCATGACTCTGGCTAAAAAAGTATTGTTTTCGTCATTTCTCTTGGCTTCAATCTTGTTGGCTGTTATGGGTTATTTTTCATTAAAAGACACTAAGAAGCCAAGTTATGAAGCTATTGAGTATTTACCTGATAGTTGCGTGATTTATTTTTCATGCTCGGATTTTCATGAATTGCATACCGCTATGATTAATCAAAGTTTGTTGTTTAAGAAGTGGACACACATGGAGGCAGTTAAAAAACTGGAAAATGTTTTCACGCTGTATGATACTTTGATAAACAACAATGAAGAGATTATACAAATATTAAGACACAATAAAATTCATTTTGCACTATACAACATTAACAATTCAATAGAATGGCTGCTTGCATTCAATCTCAAGGAAAGAGGTCAAGTGACACCATTTCAAAACTTTATTAATGGTTTTACCGGGTCTGATAATGGATGGCGCAAGCATTCGAAACTAAATCATTTTATTAGAATTGAGAATAGCACGGTTTTAATGAGTAGTTGCTCCAGCTTAATAGCAGAAGCTAAAAGGAATGAAAACAACTTATCCCAGAATAAGTCATTTAGTGAATTTAGCGAGAATAATATTACTAACAATCAACTCTCGTTTTATTACGAAAGAGAAATTTTGGACAAAAACAAAGAATTGTTACAAATTGTTCCAACCCAAATCGCAGATGCCAAACAAGTATATGGTTCTGTTAGATTTGAACCGAATGAATGGACAATTAGTGGGAATTTAAATCCGGATAGCTCAATTTTACATAAACTAATGAATGATATTGCACCACAAAAAATGCTCGTCGGAAATTTTTTACCATACGCAACAAACAAGTATAAATCAATAAGTATTTCGTCGGGCAGATTATTTTATAAAGCCCTAGAGAAAAATGCATCAAAACAATTAGCGTTGTTTTGGAATGGCATTAACGAAAAAGCGATGTATAACGCCTGTGCAGAATTCTATGACAATTGCCATAGTTTTATCACGGTGTTTGAGTGGTCAGGAAAAAGAGCTGTTGTAATACCATTTGAAGATTCAGTTAAGTGTGAAGAATCTGTTAAGTTGTTGGCGCATGCAGATACTGTCCATAGTAATGTATATTTATTGAATAATATTAAGAACAGCTCTCAAATGTTTGCGGGAATAACAGATGTTTCTGTTAAGATTTTGTATAGAGGAACAAATGCGCTTTATTTTCTGGATAAAAGGGAAGAATTAGAAGATTTGGTTAAATATTTAAATGAAGGAAATACGCTTTCAAAGAAAACAACTTATCATGAGTATGAATTGCAACACTTGGCAGAAGAAGCACATTTGATTTATTATCTGGAGCCGGTTAATAGTAGAAAAGAAGTGAATAAAGCGTTGAGATTTAGTGAAGAGCAAATTGAAAAGGGAATACAGCATTTCTCAAACTCTAGCATCATGCTTAAAAGCAAAGGAGGTAAGACACAATTCCGTTCACATATAAATTACCAATTACCTTCTTCAAATTCGATGAAGGATATTCTTTGGCAAGTTCAACTTGATACGACAATTGTAGGAAAGCCTTTCCCTTTCAAAAACCATTACACAGGTGACAATGAATTAATTGTGCAGGACATCAATTCACAACTTTATTTAATCGGACCTACAGGAAATATTATTTGGAAGAAGCAGATCAATGAAACTATAAAGTCTGCTGTTTATAAGGTGGATTTATTTCACAATCATAAGTGGCAAATATTATTTAATTCAGAAAACTATATACACTTAATAGATAGAAATGGGAAATACGTTCAGGGTTATCCTGTTAAATTGCCTGCACAAGCTACTAATGAAATGTCGTTGATTGATTATAACAATGACAATAATGAAAGAGTATTTATAGCATGCAAAAACAAGAAAATTTATAACTATACTTTATATGGTGTCTTGGCAGAAGGATACAAACCTTATCAAACATCAGAAGAAGTAAAATTACCCATAAAATTTATTCGTGTTGGGCAAAGTGATTATTTGATTACCATTGATAATGATGGTAATATTCACGCATTTAGCAGAAAAGGCGATGCAAGGATTGGATTCAAAAACAGAACGCTAGAGGGTATAGAGGATTTTGAACTGGTTTCAACGAATAATGTTAATTCTACTTATTTGTGCTACGTAGATGTGTCAAACAAATTGATAAATAAAGTAACTTTCAATGATAAAAAGATAATAGTTAAGCTATCTGAAAGTATAGGAGAGAGCAAGGTTAGGTTTATTAACCAAAATGATGATAATGTTCCTGATTTTGTTTGCTATGGAGGAGAAGGATTAAAAGCATTTGATGTAAACGGCTATAGATTATATGCAAATGAAAATCTGAAAAGTTCATTTGCCCCTGTAATCTCTGTTAATGGCGGACTACCTACATATTATGTATATTGTAATGATGAAGCTCAAATACAGATTGGTAGTCTTGACGGAACAAGAATGAGAGGCCTTGAAGGGAATTCTCAAGTACTAATAATTAACTTATTTAATTCGGAGAAGAAACAGCTGATTTATCAATCAGGGAATAAACTAAATTGTATTTCAATAAAGTAGTCATGAGTTTACTTAATATCAAAAACGACAAGGCCATTAAAATAACCATTTACGCTACGACCATACTGGTTTTTTTAATCGTCGTTATTCTTCAACAGAAGTTTTTGCCTAGGCCACAATCCACTCCCGCTTTTGTTTACAAGCTTCCTGCATTAAATGCCATATTAAACGGCACTTGTAGTCTGTTATTAATTGCTTCCCTCATCGCAATAAAAAAGAAGCGAATAGATATACACAAGAAACTTAATTTAACTGCTTTTGGGTTAAGCGCTATTTTTTTACTAAGCTATGTAACAGCACATTTTTTTATTCCGGACACTTTATACGGAGATGTTAATCACGATGGTTTCATGAGCGATGAAGAAAAATTGGCTGTCTCAGGAATAAAGCCGGTTTATTTAGTTATACTATTAACACATATTTTTTTGGCAGCAATTGTTTTGCCTTTCGTTTTGCTTTCGTTTTATTATGGACTGACTGAACAAAGAGAAAAACACAGAAAGCTTGTAAGATTCTCATATCCAATTTGGCTTTACGTTACTATTACAGGTGTTGTTGTTTATTTAATGATATCTCCGTTTTACAATTATCATTGAAGTTAATTGTAAGAATATTTTTTGCAGTAGCATGCACGATTATTATTTTAGCATGCAATTCGGAAGAGAAGAAGGACAATTCGAATATAGAGAGCATTTTTCCAACATGGGAAAAAGACATCGCGAGAATTATTTTTAAAAATTGCACTCCTTGCCACCGACCATCTCAAAGCGGACCTTTTAGTTTATTAAGTTATCATGATGCGGTTAAGCAAGCAGCAAAAATTAAGTTTGTTACTAAAACAAAATACATGCCGCCCTGGCCAGCAGATCCTAACTATACTCATTTTGTAGGAGAAAGAACATTATCGGAAAGAGAAATAAATTTAATAGTAAAATGGGTTGAGAACAAAATGCCTCGAGGCGATACATTGAATGAACCAAAACCACCTGTTTATAATGATTTATCTTTTTATGGCAAGCCTGATTTAGTAATTAAACCGCAAGAGGTTGTTAAAATAAAAGGAAATGGAACGGATGTTTTTTTAATTATGAAGTATCCTTATGAAATTCCAAATGATACGATTGCAGATTTAATAGAGTTTGTTCCACATCAAAGAAAAATTGTTCACCATGTTAACGGCCATTTGATTGGTTATGATGAAAACAGAAAGTTTAATTACATGACGGGTGAAAGCATTCACTTTGAAACACAAACGGATGTAATGAATGTATATGAGTCAATGCACATTCCTTACACTGATGGCATGGAGCCAAAATTTCCCATGTTGACACCGGATGCAGTTTATTATTTACCTGGTTATGAACCACCTCACTATCCAAAGGAAATTGGCGGATATAGATTAAAGAAGAATGGCGCTTTCCTTTTAAATAACATTCATTACGGACCAAGTAACATGGATTTAATCGATTCTAGTTACATCAATGTTTTTTTCAGAAAGGAGCCAATTCAAAGACCAATTAAAGAAACCCAATTAGGTACTTTTGGTATTTCAAAAATTGAACCTGAGTTTGTGATTCCTCCCAATGAGGTAAAAACATTTCATACGTATGCAACAATTGATAAACCAATATCAATGTTATCGGTAAATCCACATATGCATTTGATAGGTAAATCATTCTGGGCTTTTGCCTTGAAACCAAATGGCGATACAATACCTCTAATTAAGATTCCGAAATGGGATTTCAGATGGCAGTACTATTATACTTTTCTGAATCCGGTTAAAATTGAATCCGGCTCAGTTATTCATGTTTACGGAACATATGACAACACAAAAGAAAACCCATTTAATCCATATTATCCTCCACAAACCATCACGCAAGGAAATGGTGTGGAAAGCATGAAAACAACCGAAGAAATGTTTCAGTTCATTTTTACATTTGTGCCTTATAAGGATGGAGATGAGAAAATAATTTTGAAAAATTCTAAGAATAACCAATAGCCTCTCTTACTAAAGTCAATTTCTCATTTGCAATTTTAGCTGCTTTTTCTTCTCCGATCTTTAGCTCTTTTTCAAGTAATGTTTCGTTTTGTACAAGAGCGTTGTAAGTGTCTCTCTGCGTTTTAAATTTATCGAGAATTAATTCTAATAGCGCTGTTTTAGCATGGCCATAACCAAAACCACCTTTGATATAATTGTCTCTCAGTTGATTTATCTGTTCGGTATTTCCGAGAAGCTGATACAATTTAAACACATTGCAGGTCTCCGGATTTTTTGGTTCTTCCAATGGCGTACTGTCCGTTACAATACTCATCACTACTTTTTTCAATTCCTTTTCAGGAAGAAAAATATTAATAAAGTTATTATACGATTTACTCATTTTTTGTCCGTCTATTCCCGGAACAACTTTTGTTTCTTCATTAATCAACACCTCCGGAAGTACGAAAATCTCTTTATTCATTTTATTATTAAAGGCTGCCGCAATATCACGCGTCATTTCCAAATGTTGAATTTGGTCCTTACCAACCGGAACAAAATTGGCATCGTATAATAAAATATCTGCAGCCATTAAAACAGGATAGGTAAACAATCCGGCATTAACATCACTTAAACGTTCGCTTTTGTCTTTAAATGAATGTGCATTGGCAAGCATTGGAAACGGGGTGTAACAATTTAGGTACCAGGTTAATTCTGTTACTTGCGGCACACGACTTTGGCGATAAAATACATTGTTTTTTGTATCAAAACCAAAGGCTAACCATGTGGCAGCAACTGCATTTGTACTTGCTTTGATAAACGCTGCGTCTTTTACACTGGTTAATGTGTGCAAATCAGCAATAAATAAAAAACTCTCATTACCCGGTTTTTTACTTAATTCGATGGCGGGTATTATTGCGCCAAGGATATTTCCAAGGTGTGGAACGTTTGTACTTTGTATTCCTGTTAAGATTCGCGACATAGACACAAAGGTAAAATTAATTGGCTATTTTTGCCCTTCAGTTTTGTTTATAATTCAGGCAATATTCAGAACCATTTGGAAATTATGGTTTGTTATTTGTTTTGCAATTCCTTTTTTATTGCTTTTCCCTTTCTTTTATTTTTTGTTGAGGTTTGGGAAGTTTGATGCAATGTATAAGTTGAAACGTTTTTGGGGAAAGACCATCAGTTTCAGTTCTTTATTGTTTCCTTCAGTCACTTACATTGGCAGAAAACATAAAATGCCGCGACCATGTATAATAGTTGCTAACCACACTTCTTATTTAGATATAGTACTTTCTCCATTTTATATTGACCATACTGCTGCGTATATGGGAAAACATGAACTGTTGAAAGCACCATTGTTTAGGTATTTCTTTGTTTATTTTGATATACCTGTAAAAAGAAAAAGTGTTACTGATTCGCATAAAGCTTTTCTTAAGGCTGGTGAATTATTAGATAAGGGATATAGTGTGGTTATTTACCCGGAAGGCACCATAAGTAATTCAGGAAAGTTACGCCCCTTTAAAAATGGGGCATTTAAACTTGCTATTGATAAGCAGGTTCCAATTGTACCAGTAGTAAATTTGAATAATTGGAAATTTTTGCAAAATGGAGGCTTGTTAAAAAGCAACGGTAGGCCTGGAATTCCAAAAATTGTTGTTGGTGAGCCTATTAAAACTGAAGGTCTAAGTGCTGAATTTATTGCAGGATTAAAAGAGAAAGTTTTTACCTTTACAGAAGAGCAATTAAAAAAATACAATGAAGAAAGACATTGATATTAAAACTGTAGAAGAGCTGGCTCATTTGGCTCGATTGGAGTTTGATGATGCATCAAAAAAGGAAATGATTCACGACATGAATCGGATGTTGGATTTTGTAAACAAACTTAACGAATTAGATACTGATAACATTGAACCGCTGATTTACATGACAAGCGAGATAGATGTTTTACGAGAAGACATTCCTGAGAAAACGATTTCTCAAAAGGATGCGCTTAAAAATGCTCCTCAAAAAGATTCTGATTATTTTAAGGTACCTAAGGTATTGGACAATAAATAAAAAAGCGGATTAAATTTCCGCTTTTTTTGTGGTATATCTGTTCTTCAATCGAATGTACAATGCTTTGATTTGCTTTCTGAATAAAAACGCCAGTAAGATATAAGGGAAAGCCATCAGATACAAAATCCCTGAATTAATGTTTCTGGCCATAGAACCGGGATTTTTATTTAATGAGCTTTCAGCAGACAATTTACACATGGCGCATTGCGCGTCCATTGATGTTGAAATGAATAGCAATGAAATTATTAGCGCACCTAGAAATATGTAATGTTTCTGTTTCAACTTTTATTGTTCAAATTTCTTGTAATTAGCAGGAACAGACAAGTTTGAGTCGTCAACCTTGCCTTTATTAACTGAAACTACTTCTAACTTAGATACAAATTTTTTCGTTGAAATCTGTCTTTCTTCACTTAAAAAAGGCATCGCACCTTTGGATACGCCTTTTATTTTAGAAAAGTAGATACTTTGCTTGTCCTTTCTGTTCCATAATTCCATCATGGGTACAAAAAAGTCTAGTTTATTATCAGCAATCCAGTAAGTGATTTCAGTGTCTTCTTCGGTGTTCGTTACAATGTATTCTTTACACTTAACGCCTTCTATAGTTTTTGTGGCGCCTGTTTTTTTAGACACACATTTGCCTCTTACAACAGGCGGAATTTCGCTTTTTTGATCTCCCCAAACCTTACGTTTTGGGTTAACAAATTTGATGGTTTTTTCACTTAAGTCAAATACAAAGCTTCCTTCAATGTTTTTACTCTTTTTTGCGTATTGGTCCAATTTTATTTTATTACCCTTTACCCAATAAACATTGTCAGTAGTATCTCTCAATGTGTAATACTTGAAATCAATGGAACCTGAAAACTGAGCCCTGGTTACCAAACTGAACAATAAAACCGTTAATACAAATAGATTTCTCATAGCTCAAAATTTATGTAAATTTAAAAATTATATCCATACAGATTCAAACAGCGTGCCATGTCCACAAAAAATCAAGATTTAGGTAGTTTAGGAGAAGAAAAGGCTGTTAAATTTCTTAAAAATTCTGGATTTCAGGTTCGAAATACTAATTGGCGACACAAGCATTTGGAAGTGGACATAATAGCGCAATTGGAAGAAACATTGGTTTTTATTGAGGTTAAGACAAGGTCTAATTCATATTTTGGTCAGCCGGAATCTTTTGTTAACCATAAAAAACAAGAATTGCTCATACGAGCTGCGTCAGCTTATTTGGAGCTATTTAACCTTCAAAATGAGGTAAGATTTGATGTAATTTCGATAATTAAAGAAAAGACAGGCAAAATAGTACTAAATCATATAGAAAACGCGTTCTACCCGTCTGTTTATTAAGTATCTTTGCAGCAATGAGAAATAAGCCAGGCAGAAGCGGAAAACCAAATAGACAAGGTGCATTTGGTCAATCGGGTTCTTTTATAAAGAAAACCAAAAGAAAATCATACAGAGATAGAGAAACAAATGAGGATGATAATCCGGCTAAGAAAAGATTTTCTAAATCTTCAGACGAAAAGGGGTATCGCAAATCAAATAATAAATTTTCTAAAGACGATAAAAAGTCTTCTTATTCTGACGATAAAAAACCAAGACGAAAATATGACGATGATCGTTCCGGAAAAGATAAATTCGACAGAAATTCTAAGTCGTCTGACAGGGGATTTGGAAAAAGTAAATACGACAGAGAATCTAAATCTTCAGATAAAGAATTTGGAAAGGACAAGTATGATAGAAAATCCAAATTTTCTGAAAGAGATTCGGAAAGAAATAAATATGATAGAAAAGATAAGCCATCAAAATTCTCAGATTTCTCTAAAGTAAAAGACAAATCAGAAAAGTTTGAGAAATATGGAGAAAAGTACAAGAAGGATAAATCGGAAGGATTTAGTAAAGGAAAACCAAAAGGAAAATTTTCATCTAAGAAATCGGACAATAAGACAACAAACGCAGATTCAGGGTTAGTAAGATTAAATAAATATTTGGCTAATGCGGGTATCTCTTCTCGAAGAGACGCTGATACTTTAATTCAAAGTGGTGTTGTAAAAGTCAACGGTGTTATTGTTGATCAATTAGGATATAAAGTTAAACCCGGTGATGTTGTATCTTATTCGGATGCAGTAATCAAAAATGAACGAAAAGTATATTTATTGCTTAATAAACCTAAAGATTATATTACTACAACAGATGATCCGCAATCCAGAAAAACAGTAATGAGTTTGGTCGATAAAGCTTGTAAGGAAAGAATTTATCCGGTAGGTCGTTTAGATAGAAACACAACAGGATTATTATTGTTTACCAACGATGGTGATTTGGCGATGAAATTATCACATCCAAAACACGAAATTGCTAAGGTTTATCATGTTTCATTAAATCGCTCGATGAAACCAAATGATTTTGCAAAGTTGATAGATGGTTTTGAATTGGAAGATGGTCCGGTTAAAATAGATGATATTGCTTTTGTTGGAGAGGGTAGAAAGGAAGTTGGTTTGGAAATCCACAGTGGTAAAAATAGAATTGTAAGAAGGATATTTGAACATTTAGGTTATGAGGTAGTAAAATTAGATCGCGTTGTATATGCTGGTTTAACCAAGAAGGATATACCAAGAGGTAAATATCGATTTTTAACTGAAAAAGAAATTTCTTTTTTAAAAATGTTAAAGTAATTTAGGAAAATTAATTTTTTGAATTATGTGTGGAATTGTTGGATACATTGGATCATCGGATGCCTATCCGATTTTGATCAAAGGGTTACAAAGACTTGAATATCGTGGTTACGATAGCGCAGGTGTTTCCTTGATAAATCCTGAAGGCCAGTTGGCAGTATATAAAAAGAAGGGAAAAGTTAGCGAGCTGGTTGATGCCAGCAAAGGCAAAGATTTATCAGGAAACATTGGTATAGGGCATACGCGTTGGGCAACACATGGTGAACCAAATGATATAAACTCACATCCACATTCATCAAATTCAAAAAATTTGGTGATGATACATAATGGCATCATTGAGAATTATGCTTCAATTAAAGAGGGATTAGTTAAACGCGGACATATATTTGAGTCGCAGACAGACACAGAAGTGTTAATTCATTTAATTGAAGAGATTCATCAGCATGATAAACTTAAGTTAAGCGAAGCGGTGATTTCTGCCCTTAAACAAGTCATTGGCGCTTATGCAATTGTAATAATGGATAAAAACGATCCGGATACACTCATTGCAGCTAAAAAAGGCAGTCCAATGGTAATTGGTATTGGTAATAAGGGAGATTACTACATTGCATCTGATGCTTCGCCTATTGTTGAGTACACTAAGAATGTAGTCTATTTAGAAGATGAGCAGGTTGCTATTTTAAGACGCGGAAAAGACTTAAAGATTCGCAATTTAAAAGACAAAGAAATTACACCCTATGTTCAGGAGCTAACATTGGAACTTGAGGCAATTGAAAAGGGGGGCTATGAGCATTTCATGCTTAAAGAAATTTACGAGCAGCCAAAGTCTGTTAAGGATAGTATGAGGGGTAGATTAATTGCAGACGAGGGCAAAGTGCAATTAGGAGGAATTCTTGAACATGAGGGAAAATTTAAAAATGCAAAGAGAATTATTTTCGTTGCATGCGGAACTTCCTGGCACGCTTGTTTAGTTGGTGAGTATTTATTTGAAGAGTTAGCAGAGATTCCCGTTGAGGTTGAATATGCATCTGAATTCAGATACAGAAACCCAATTATTTATAATGATGATATCGTCATTGCTGTTTCTCAAAGTGGTGAAACTGCGGATACGCTTGCTGCGATTGAGTTAGCTAAAAGAAAGGGAGCAACAATTATAGGTATTTGTAATGTTGTAGGATCATCAATACCTCGCGCTACTCACGGTGGAAGTTACACACATGCAGGCCCGGAGATTGGTGTTGCGTCAACAAAGGCATTTACGGCACAAGTTACTGTTCTAACATTAATGGCATTACACGTTGCAAGATTAAGAGGAACAATTGCACAATCAAAATACCGTCAATTATTGGTTGAAATGGAGTCTATACCAACAAAAATTGAAGAGGTGTTAAAGCAAAACGATAATATTAAGGAAATAGCGTTCAAATATTCTAACAGTAAGAATGCACTTTATCTTGGAAGAGGAGTGGGATTTCCTGTAGCCTTAGAAGGAGCCCTAAAGCTCAAAGAGATTTCTTATATACATGCTGAAGGTTATCCGGCAGCTGAAATGAAACATGGTCCTATCGCCTTAATAGACGATGAAATGCCGGTTTTTGTAATTGCTACTAAAGGCCCAAACTACGAAAAAGTAGTTAGCAATATTCAGGAAGTAAAGGCAAGGAAAGGGAAAATTATTGCAGTTGTAACATCAGGTGATAAAGATGTAAAGGACATGGCCGACCATGCAATTGAAATTCCTGAAACAGACGAATTATTAGTACCTCTGATTGCAGTGATTCCGTTACAATTACTTTCTTACCACATCGCAGTAATGAGAGGCTGTAACGTTGATCAACCAAGAAATTTGGCAAAGAGCGTGACTGTAGAATAATTATTCTACAATCACCTTCTTAGAAATATTTGTCCCTTTGTTGCCGGTTATTTTCAAAAAGTAAATTCCGTTACTTAAATCGGATGTCTTGAAAGAAAAAACGTTTTGTTTTACTTTAACCCAATCTCTTAGTAATAATGCAACTTGTTTTCCTTGTGCGTCATATAGTGTGAAACTTAAATACTCAGGTTGAGTTAAGCTTAAATCAACACTAAAGAAATCCTTTGTCGGATTTGGATAAAGCAAAGCATCTTGAATACTGTTTTCTTTCTCATTAACTGTAGTTGCCACTCCGGCAATGCCTAACTGGGCAACCCAAGCGCGATGAGCATTTGGGTATTGAAAATTGTAACCGGAACCTATGTAACCGCTCATCCACACTTCTCCGGGGTTATTATATTTTCTTTGTGAACCACTATAATCACCCCAGCGTTCTAAATTGGATTGCAACAAATTAACTGCTGCTGTTCCATCCGTAATCCGAAGTATAGGTGAGAAATTACCATTGGCATCCGCCTTAATAGCAGCAACACCAGGAAAAGATTTATCTGAAGCATGATCAAAACTAATTATTGAAGTATTATCTGAGGCAGAATTACCTGCATAAGAAATATTTGGATAGGCAAAATCCATGGTGTCGTTATCTAAATAATAACCGGTAATACTAGGCGTTGCAGCACCCGGATTATCGATTACACCATAAAAAACAGTAACCAAACTGTTTGTCGGATTCATGGTACTGTGCACGTATTGAATTTTATTATTTTCGATAAACGCCCCAAGATTTCTGCTGTCATTAGACGCAAGTGTTTGAGTAGAGAAAGTTTGCCTGCCATCAGGAGGGAAGTAATATGGAGGGTTTGATTGCAAGACTTTAACCGTTAATGTTTGTGTTGGAGCTCCAATTGTGTCAGAGATATTTACGAGAAAAACTGTGTCATTTTGTGATGCCAGGTTGCGATTAGATAAGAAGTACATGTCTGGACCATACAATTGACTACCGCCTTTCACCGGACATAAATTACGAATTGGTTTGTTGTTGTATTTTATGTCGTAATGTAAAGTTGTTCCTAAAGTATTTCCAACGTAACCACTGTCTTTTTTCATTTGCCAAACTAAGGTTTCTACAAATCCGGTTTGCCAAGAACTGTCATTATATAAATAATTAATGGTTAAAAATAATTCTTTCTTTGTCATGGCTATCATTGGGTAATCACTCCATAAATTATAGTTTAAAGGATCGCCGGGCAAAGTATAAAGATTCCAGTTTCCTGCAGGATTATTGGTTTGCGAGAAGCCAACTATTATTTTACTTGTAGAATCTGTAAAACCAACCAAACAAGTTAATACAAATTTATCAGCATCCGGATCATACATTACTTTTGGGTCAAATTCCTGGTGATTGTTATTAATTGGTGTTGTCCATGCCGCTAGAGATTTGTACGGAGCAACAGAAGCTGTATGAACATTGCG
>JBFWYJ010000034.1:0-14353 GCA_050186555.1 Bacteroidia bacterium | reverse complement strand
GGAACAGGTATTTGGACTAAACCAACAGCAACCAGCGTTGCACTTACAAATTCCGGAGATAAGGTGGGAATTGGAACAAACTTTCCCTTCTATCCTTTGGATGTAAGTAATCCCGGTAATAATTTTATCCGCTCAAGATCAACAAGTAATGGTTATACCGGTTTTTTAATTGACCGTCCTAACACAACGGTACCGGGTTATATTATTTATGATGATGCAGGAAATACTTTATGGACAGTAGGTACCCATACATTTACTCAAAATTACAGCATATACAACTGGCCATTCGACCGTTTTGATTTATCCGTTAATTATAATTCCGGTTATGTTGGAATTGGTACAACAACGCCTTCAACTAATTTACATGTGATGGGCAAAGCAACAATTCAGGATGGAAGTCAGGGAGACGGAAGAGTTTTATTAAGCGATGGAAATGGAACCGGAACCTGGACGAATACTCCGGCACCGGCAACATTCACAAGTTTAAACGTAAGTTCAGTTACGGTTCCAAATTTGCCTACGCCATTGGGTATTCCGGGTATTTCTTATAATAAGATATACGCGAATACCAAATTGGTAATTCATTTTCAGAGCAGAGTATTCAGCGGATTGTTCTCAGGAGGAGTAACAGATTTGTCTTATGAGATTAGAGTTAATGGAAATCCAACTTTGCATGGAGGAGTTTATGTTACCAGCAACCAAAACTCAAATGAGTATGTTTTTATTACAGCTATTTTCATGGGAATACCAGCCGGATTCCAGAATATAAGTATTGTTGGGTATACAAACGCGGGTACAGCTTCAGGTGTAGTGGTTGACCCTGGAGGATTGAAGGGTAAAATTACTGTTAAAGAAGAGTTTTAGTTGTAAGAATGAAATATTAATCGTAATATTGCGATTAATATGGGAATCACCAAAACAGAGGATTTTAAATCAAAGGAGTTAAAAATTGCTGCTTATGCTAAGGCAATTGCTCATCCGGCAAGAGTTGCCATTCTAGATTATCTTGCAAAGAAAAGTGGATGTATGTGTGGCGACATCGTTGATGAATTGCCATTATCCCAAAGCACCGTTTCTCAACATTTAAAGGAATTAAAAAGTATCGGTTTAATCAAAGGAGAGATTGAAGGCGTGAAAGTCTGCTATTGTATTGATGAAAAGGAATGGAATAATGCAAAAAAATTATTGGCTGATTTTTTTGAGGCCAATGCGATAAAAATAAAATGCTGTTAAATTAAATACTATGAAATTATCAGAGTTTAAAGAACACTTAAAGGGGATAACAGAAATCGTGTTTTTGTTACCCAACGGAGAAATGGTACCGAAGCACTTTCATGTGACAGAGATTGGCTCAATCAAAAAGAATTTTATTGATTGCGGCGGTACCATAAGACAAGAGTCATATGTTAGTTTTCAATTATGGGAGGCAAATGATTTTGACCATAAACTGGCTCCTCAAAAATTGCAAGATATAATAAAACTATCTGAAGAAAAGTTAGGCATCAAAGACAGCGAAATAGAGGTAGAGTACCAAAGTGATACAATTGGAAAATACGGTCTGTCTTACAATGGACATCAATTTGTATTGACCAATAAATTTACAGATTGCTTGGCATCTGATAGTTGTGGCATACCGAAAGAAAAAATGAAAGTTAGTTTGCGGGATTTATCAAACTCAAATAGTTGTTGTACACCGGGAGGAGGATGTTGTTAGGTGTTATGATTGAAAGTATCAAACAATATTGCGACCAGCTTGTAGCTGAATTCGGAACAATTTCTACAGAGAG
Source organism: Bacteroidia bacterium (assembly GCA_050186555.1). Lineage (GTDB taxonomy): Bacteria > Bacteroidota > Bacteroidia > B-17B0 > Aurantibacillaceae > Aurantibacillus. The sequence continues at coordinate 12,566 of JBFWYJ010000034.1, read as the reverse complement.
AAAAGAAATTCTGGAAAAAATTTCAAAATATATTGTCTCAAAACTGAAGGAAAATAAAGAGTCAAAGTTAATTTATATCTGCACGCATAACTCCAGAAGAAGTCATTTCGGACAAGTATGGTCGAAAGTAGCAGCTTCTTATTATGGTATAGACAAAATAGAAACATTTTCCGGCGGAGTAGAGGTAACAGCAATTCATCCAAACACACTCTCTGCTTTTGAGAGAGCAGGGTTTAAGATTATTAGACTTACAGAAGGGGATAACCCTCAGAATAATGTATTTTTTTCAGAGAAAGAAAAACCTTTAAAATGTTTTTCAAAGAAGTTTGATGATGTGTCAAATCCACAAAAAGAATTTGCAGCTATCATGACTTGCAGTGAGGCTGAAAGCAACTGTCCATTTGTATCCGGTGCTGAAATCAGAATTTCAACTACCTACGAAGACCCTAAAGAATTTGATAACACAGATTTACAGGACAAGATGTATGATGAAAGAAGCAGGCAAATAGCATTGGAGAATTTGTATGTATTTTCACAAGTGAAAAGTAAAAATGCTTAAAAAATTAATTGCAGAATTCATTGGAACCTTTGCACTGGTTTTTTGTGGAACAGGTGCCATAATTATTAATCAAGAATCCTCCGGCATGGTAACACATGTTGGCGTGGCAATTACCTTTGGTTTAATAGTTAGTGCCATGATTTATTCATTAGGAGATATCAGCGGTGCGCATTTGAATCCTGCAGTATCTATTGCATTTTGGATTTCCGGAACATTTAATGTGAAAGACTTATCGCCTTACATTTTGGCGCAATTGACAGGTGCTTTTTTAGCCAGTGGCTTACTTAGAGTTCTTTTTCCGTCTAATTTTTTATTAGGTGCTACTTTGCCTGCAGGAACTGAAATGCAATCTTTCATTCTGGAATTGATATTAAGTTTTTTATTAATGTTTGTAATATTACAGGTTGCCAAAGGAAGCAAAGAACAAGGTTTGGTAGCGGGTATGAGCATTGGTTCAGTAGTTTTGTTGGAAGCGCTTTTCGCAGGACCAATTTCCGGTGCATCAATGAATCCGGCAAGATCCATTGCGCCGGCAGTTGTATCAGGGCAAACCAATCACTTATGGATATACCTATTGGCGCCAATTATTGGAATGATTGTGGCAGTTTTCGTGTGGAAATTGATACGCTCAAAGCCCGGAAAGCTTGGTTTTGATGAGAATAACTAGTATTTCTCCTCTCATCATTATTTCTTAACTTTAGCCGTAATTATATTATCATGGGATTGAAAGAAAAATTGCTGCAGAATAAGGCAATAAAAAATTGGAAGAGAAATAAGGAAAAAGCCAAGTTTAAAGGTTCGGAGAATTACTGGGAAGAGCGTTATGCAAGTGCCGGTAACTCGGGTAGTGGTTCTTATGATCATTTGGCAGAGTTTAAAGCTGAAGTGATAAACTCTTTTGTGAAAGACAAAGTGGTAAAAAGCGTAATCGAATTTGGTTCGGGTGATGGTAATCAATTGAAAATTGCTGAGTATCCAAGTTATATTGGATTGGATGTTTCGCCAACTGCGGTTAGATTATGTCAGAAATTATTTGAGAAGGACAACACAAAAAGTTTTTATGTCTACAACTCATTAGCATTTCAAGACAAGCAAAGATTATTTCATGCCGATTTAACAATGTCATTAGACGTTTTGTATCATCTGGTAGAAAAGGAAATATTTGAAAAGTATCTGTTAGATTTATTCAATGCGGCAGATAAGTATGTGATAATTTATGCATCTGACTATAATCAGGCAGAGGAGCCAATTCATCAGCATGAAAACCGCAGAAAGTTTACTGATTTTATCAAAAACAATTTAAAAGATTGGAAGTTACTGGAAGTAATCAAGAATAAATATCCCGTTGATACCCATGGTATGAAAGGCTCTCTTTCGGATTTCTTTATTTATTCGAAATAATCTTTGCACATGAGAAAAATAATTTTTGCACTTCTGGCTTCAATGATGATTCAGAACATGAAATCTCAATTAAAAGTTGCCGGAGTTGATGTGCCTTACATTTACAAAACGTCTGAAAGTGTATTAAAACTAAATGGAGCGGGTATTCGTGAGAAGTATTTCATGGATATGTATGTTGGCGCGCTTTACTTAAAAGAAAGACAATCAAATCAAAAACATATTATTGAAGCGGATGAGACCATGTGTATTAAGTTGCATATCGTTTCCGGTTTAATTACGAGTGATAAGATGGTTTCGGCGGTGGAAGAAGGGTTTGAAAAATCTACAAATAAAAACACCCAGCCGCTGCGTGACAAAATTGAACAATTCAAAAAAGTTTTTTCTGAAAAAGTAAATAAAGGAGATATATACGACATTGTTTATGAAGAGAAAGTTGGAACAGTTATTTATAAAAATGGCGTCAAGAAAGACGTTATTGCAGGATTAGGTTTTAAAAAAGCTTTATTCGGCATTTGGTTTTGTGACAAGCCTGCAGATTCAAATTTGAAAAAGAAAATGCTTGGCCAATGAGAATGAGTGAAAATCGCATCAGGTTACTTTCACAATTCATTTCAGTCATGTTGTTTTTAGGCTGTTCTAATGTTTTAGAAGCTCAGGACACGATAAGCAAAAAATCAATAAATCCCGATTCATTATTGAATTTTTCTAAATCACTATTAGGTACGAATTATTGTTACGCTAATTGTTCACCCAAAACCGGATTTGATTGCTCAGGCTATGTTTTCTACGTCTTTGATCACTTTGGAAAACAAGTTCCACGTTCTTCCAAATTGTATAAACCAATAAAAGGTATTCCAAATCGAGACTCAGCAAAAATCGGAGACATTATAGTGTTTACTGGAACAAATGCCAAAAGAAGAAGTCCGGGTCATATTGGTATTGTGATTTCTAATCCGGGAGATACGTTAAAATTTATACATTGTTCATCCGGTAAAAAGAAAGGTGTTATTATTTCAGATTTCTTTGAATCACCATACTACGAAAAAAGATACCTGAAAATTGTACGTTTGGCAGATGTTGAATAGTTAACTCACTTTTTCAATAACCTTATAAGGAAATTCCATAAAACTTAAAAGATCGTTACCAACATCTTTTAAATCATCATCGTTTTCATCATATAACCATTCAACCATAACGCTTTTTCCGTCTTTATGCATAAGATTTAATCGTTTCAATAAATCGAAGACCATCCTTTGGGAAGAAGTGTTGATATATATGATATCAAAAACAAAGTGAATGTTGTCACCTGAATTGGAATGATAAGCCTTCAACCAATCTAGAACAGGTTTGTAAAAATCATAGGCATTATCCAAGAAAGAATGCCCACGAAGCTCAAAAACCCCGTTTTTAGCGTCTAAAATAATCGACGGAGATTGATTTGTGCCATTTATTTCTAATCTATCCATATCTACTAACAAAAATAGATTTATTTTTTAATTTTGAAACTTATTTAGTCTAATATTTAACCCAATTGAGCAAATAAGCCATTATTTTGAGTGAATACTTTTATCAAAACAATTTATTGATTACCAATATAATATACTTTAATAATTCAAGTTCCAAGAAGCTCATGCCACCGATAAAAGCTGTACTGTGTCTTTTTGTTTGCATACTGGTTTTATTCACTAATAGCATTCTGGCTCAATCACTGATTGAAGATATTAAGGATGTCCCCAACGATATTAAGGTTTCATATATCCGCGATTTTGTGAAAGGCAAGTTTAAGAAAGATAGTGCAAGAACAAAAGTAGAATTACGGAAAGCATACAAGTACTTCGAAAAGGACAAATTAACCTATGCAACTTTGTTAACGGCTGAGGCAACATTTTATTTTAAAAATGACAGAGTTAACAAGGCACTGGATATGGAGAAGCAAGCTCTTGCAATGTATGATTCTATTAATGAGATAGAAGGCGCACTTGGCTGCCTATCGCGTATATCTAAATACCACTTTAGCACTAATAGTCAGAATGAATTACTGGCATTTTTATTTGAGAAATTAAAGAGCTATGAAGGTAATTCTGATAAAGAGTGTTTGATACTTGAAAGAATTGGTGCCACTTTTAAGGAGATGAAGAATGACGAGAAAGCATTTGAGTATTTAAAGCAAGCTTCATCTAAGGTAAATCATGTTGCTACTAATAAGCAGATGATGAAATCAATTTTAAATATTAATAAAAACCTGGGTGTATTGTATAGAAATAAGAATGATTATCAGATGGCGGAATATCATTTAAGTCGTGCTTTAGCTTTGTCTGAAGAGGCAGAAAATGAAGGATATAGTGGTGTTGTTTTAAATAGTTTGGGCATTCTGTACACACTATTAGGAGAAAATTTTAAAGCGATACAAGCTTATGAGAAATCAATTGAAATTAAATTGAAAAGTGAAAATTATGGCGGTGTAGCTAATTCTTATGCTAATCTCGCAAGTTTATACTTGAAAACCGGAAATTTATTAAAGGCTGAAACGGCAGTTAATAAGTCTTTTGAGTATATGGCTTATGTTGAGGATAAACAAAGAGAGCAAAATATCTATGCAGTTGCTGCGTTTTATTTTGAAGCAGTTAATAAACCTGCTAAGGCTTACCCATATTTAAAAAAGGCATATGAGTTAAAAGACAGTGCTTATAAAAGCTCAATTGCAGAAGAGTCGGCGAAGTTAGAGGCAATATTTGGCAGCGAGAAAAAGCAAAAAGAAATTGAGCTTAGCAATCTCAAGAACGCGCAACTGGAGGAAAGTATCAAAACTAAGAACCGGGAAAGAAATATGTTCGTAGCAGGTTCAATTATACTTCTCATTTTATTGGTATTTGCTGTATTCAGTTATTTTGGTAAAAGAAAAGCCAATGCAATTTTGAGTGAAAAGAATTCACTTATTGTAAAACAAAAAACATTGGTTGAACAGCAGCACAAAGAAATTATCGATAGCATCACTTATGCAAAAAGGTTGCAAAATGCGATACTGCCTTCAGATGAAATGCTACAAAAGCATTTTGAAGAATACTTTGTTTTTTACAAGCCAAAAGATATAGTTGCCGGAGATTTTTATTGGCTTGAAGAGGTTAATGATACATTGTTTTTATGTGTGGCAGATTGCACAGGACATGGCGTTCCGGGTGCAATGATCAGTATTGTTTGCAGCAACGCATTAAATCGTTCTGTGAATGAATATCATATCACAGAACCAGGTTTAATATTGGATAAGACAAGAGATTTGGTTTTGGAAAATTTAAGCAAAAGCGATACCTCGGTTAGAGATGGAATGGATATTTCATTTTTAAGCATTAACAAATCAAAAGGTGAAATTAAATGGGCAGGTGCTAATAATCCGATTTGGTATTTCCATAAAGGAAAACTTATAGAGATAAAAGGAGATAAACAACCAATTGGTAAATCTGATATTAGCAAACCATTTTCAACCCATTCGCTTAACATTGAAAAAAATGACATTATCATCTTATTTAGTGATGGTTATGCCGATCAATTTGGAGGGCCAAATGGTAAGAAATTTAAATACAAACAATTTCAAGAATTAATTTCTTCAAATAATAAGAAACCATTGAACGAAATTAAATCCAGTATAGACAATGCTTTCAATACCTGGAAGGGAAATCTTGAGCAAGTAGATGATATCTGTATTTTCGCGGTTAAAATTTAATTTTTACTTCATCAACTCTTTAACAGCAGCTTCAAGCTGTAAATCTTTTCCATCCATCATTTCTTTATAACCGTTTTTCACTTTAATATCCGGTTCTAATTGGTTGTTCTCATAGTATTTGCCGTCCATGGTCATAACGCCAACTTGCGGAATACCAAATACCAATTCACCATTGTGTAATGTTTCCCACCAAACAGCGGTACCTGTTCCGGGTACAGGCATTCCAATTAATTTACCAATGCCGAGTGTTCTGTAAACAACAGGAAACATGTGTGCATCTGAGTAATTTCCTTCACACATTAAAACAGCGGAAGGCTTATTCCATTTTCTACCCGGTTCAACTCCAATTTTTCTTTCTCTTGGTACAAAATTGATGTATTGTTTTCCGGATAAGAAAGTTGCTAAATCATCATGCAACCAACCTCCGCCATTAAAGCGTGTATCTACAATTAACGCTTTTTTATTCACGTATTTTCCCATTACCTGATCGTAAAACTCCCTGTAGCTTTCATTATTCATTCCTTGTACATGCATATAGGCGATTTGACCATTAGATAGTTTATCGGTCATATCCTGCATTTTGCGTACCCATCTCTCGTACAACAAATGATTAAATTCACCATAACTGATAGGCTTAATTACCACCTCCCATTTCTTTTTGGTTTTTTCGTCGTAGCAACTTAACAAGGTATTTTTATTCTCAATGTTATTTAATAATTGATAGTAATTAGTGCTTGGTTTAATTTCAACGCCGTTAATCTTTTCAATGATTGTACCAACTTTGATTTCAGAACCTGATTTTAGTAGCGGACTCTTATCCAAAATTTCAGTGATTTTTAGTCCCGTACCGCTGTAACTCTCGTCAAAAAAGGCAGCAAGCATGGCCGTTTTGTCTCCATCTGCGTGATGTCTGTAACGACAACCGGTATGAGATGCATTAAGTTCGCCAAGCATCTCGCTGGCTAATGCAGCAAAATCATAACCATTGTTAATGGACGGTAAAAACTGCTTATAGTTTTCTTTATAATAATTCCAATCTGTTTTTTGCAAATCAGTCACGTAAAACTTATTTACAACCTGGCGCCACATGTGTTCGAAAAAGTATTCTCTTTCTTTTTCTGCATTAACAGTGAGCTGTGCTTTAAAGTGAATCTCTTTTTTGCTTCCTTTATCAATATCAACTTCAATCATTGTGCCATTTGAAACAAAATAGACATGTTTGGCATTTTTATCAAATTGCATACTGCTTACTCCACCTGCATTTAGTTTAAGTAGTAATTTTGTTTCATTTTTTTTAAATGTTGTTTGCCATAAATCATATCCCTTCTCAAAATGTGCCAGATAAAGTAATTTTTCACCATCAGGTGTCACTAAAGCATCAGCTAAGTGAGAAGAATGTATCGTTAATCTCTCTTTTCTATCTTGAATACCTTCCATCTCTATTTTTATCGGCTCGATTTTACTTGAATCTTTAGATGCAGACTTATCTTTTGCAGAGGTATTTGTTTTTTTGTCTTTATTCTTTTCTTTATTTTCAGATTTTATCAATTCGGCTTCTTCTTTATTTAAAGTGAAATTATCATAAGCTTCTTTTGTAAAAAACAGTCCATATACATCGCTTTGACTGCCATGTCCGCCTACGTTTTTCATTCCGTGGCGGTTTGAAAACCATATAGCCATTTTCCCGTTCATGGCCCATTTGCCACCTCCATTATCAAATCCGCTTTGAGTTAAATCTACTATTGGATTTTTCCCCTCAGAATCAACTAATCCAACTTGTTCTCTCCAATGACCATCCTGCAAAAAATGCACAATTAAATACTTACCGTCAGGCGACCAGTCGTAAGATTGATCTCCGTCTGCGTAAGAATAATTTTTTTCAGCAGGCATTATCGTTCTTGCTTTTTTCGATTTCAAGTTAATCACTTTGACAGCGGTTCTGTCTTCCAGAAAAGCAACTTCATCTCCTAATGGAGAATACTTTGGTTGAAATGATTCCTTGTTTGATTTTACAATTGTTTCTTCCTTAAGAATTGTTGAGTTGAAAAAGTATTTTTCCTCTTCACGTATTAATGAGGTTTGATAGATTCCCCAAATATTATCACGCTCAGAAGCATAGACAATGCTTTTTCCATCCGGACTGAAATCAATGGAGCGCTCTTGCTCAGGTGTATTGGTGATTTGTTTGGTATGCTTTCCCTCAATTGAGGTAACAAAAACTTCTCCATGAACAACAAAAGCGACTTCTTTACCATTTGGAGACACAGCCATTTCGCTAACGCCATTTGTAATTGTTTTAATAGTTGTTTTGGGATAGCGTTCGTCTGTAATAATTTTTATAGCTACTTTTTTTGGAGTTTCATCAGGTTTCTGAGTAAAAATATCTCCGTTGTAATTAAAGCATAAAACATCTTGGTTTGAAATGCTCAAATAGCGAACGGGATTTTTATCAAAAGTTGAAATTTGTTTTCTCTGAGAGAAATTATCTCCGCCCATTTGCCAAACATTAAATGAACCGCTTTTTTCAGACAAGTAGTAAATTGTTTTTTCATCATTACTCCAAACCGGATTTCTGTCTTCACCTTCAAAATCTGTTAGTTGATTAAAAGCACCATTCGATTTATCATACATCCAAACATCTCTAGCAACGGACGATGTATGATGTTTTCTCATGGGGTCTTCGTAACCCTTTCTGTCATGAAAAATAAACTTATCTCCTTTTTTATTCGTTTTAGTATCATCTGCAGTAATGGTTAAGAAAGATTTCTCTCTCCCGCCTTCCACAGGAACACTATATAATTCAGGTAACCCCGGGGATGGAAATTCCGTAAATTTTTCATTATCCGCACGGATAGATTGAAAAACGATATTTTTATTATCAGAAGTAAAAAATTGAGGTACGTCATTGGTAGAGAAATAAGTTAATCTTGTAGCAGCCCCTCCCTCTGCAGACATTACGTAAACGTCGAAGCCCCCATTTCTGTCGCTGGCAAAGGAGATTTTTTTACCATCATTAGACCAAATTGGATTAAAGTCATAAGCGTCGCTAACTGTTAAAGGTATTGCCGTTCCACCTTCAACTCCCACCTTGTAAATATCTCCCTTGTAGCAAAAAAGAATGGATGTGCCATCCGGTGAAATAACCGGGTATCGAAACCAATTCGGAGTTTTCTCTTCATTTTTAAAAGAAAACAAAATGATTGTTGTAAAAACAAATAATAAGCCTGTTCTAATTTTCATACCAAAAATAATTGTAAACAAATTTAAAATTTAATTGATAAAAATCAAGCTATTATTAAGTATTCATTAGTTTTGCACCATGAAATGGAACAACCTAAACAGCATTGCCCAATTAGACCTGATTGATGAGATGTCATTAAGTCAACCTCAAGTTATTTTTAAACACAGTACACGATGTGGTGTAAGCATCAGTGCATTAAAATCATTTGAGAAGGAATTTCCTAAAGAGTTTAGTGGAGAAGTATATTATTTAGACTTGTTAAATAATAGAGATGTTTCTGATGAAATTGCAGAAAGATATTCTGTTGTGCATGAATCTCCTCAAGTATTGGCAATTCTAGACAAGAAGTGCATATATCACGAAAGCCACAGTCAGATTGACTGGTCTGCCATTCTAAAAGAGTTAATTTCTTGATTATTTTATAGAAATTGTTTACTTTGGGGTAGAGTCTTTATGGCTATTGATATTTCAAAAATAAAATTTGATTCTACCGGCTATTTTGAATTGTTGGCAAAGTCATTGCAAGAGTTTGTAGTGGTAATTGACCCTGTTGAGTTCAGGATTAAATTTATTAATCATATTCTTCCGGAGTTTCGCATGGAGGACGTTATTGGGTCAACAGTCTTTAATTTTGTATTACCGGAGCATCACGATATTTATCGCCAGAAGCTAGCGAAAGTTGCTTCTGAAGGAGTTCCTGAGTATTATGAATTAGAAGGACAAAGCACACTTTATGAATCAGGGAAGGCATGGTACTTTAGTACAATAGTACCTTTTATGAATAATAAAGCTGAAGTGGAGTCAATAGCTATCATTTCTAAAGACATAACTTTCGAGAAGCTACAAGCTAAAATGATTGAGGATAAACATCAGGAATTGCTTTCAATCATTAATAATACGCAAGATATTATTGTTTCTATTGACAGAAATTATTCTATTACCGAATATAATAAAACGTTTGAAGATCTTGTTAAAAGCGGTTATCAGGTTAACAAGATTAAGGGTACCAACATATTGAAGTATATCGATGAAACCAGACATTCAAGATTAAAGGAGATTTATAGAAAAGTTTTGGGTGGCGAAATAGTATATGATGTTGAGAACTATAAATTGAAATCAGGCGGACTAATGGTAACAGAAACAAATTACAACCCGATATTTGACCATACAGGAGTTATTAGTGGCATTACGATTTATTCAAAGGATATCACTAAGCGGGTACAGGATGAGAAAGTACTCTTAAATTCTTTGAAAGAGAGGGAAATGCTATTATTTGAGATTCATCACCGAATCAAAAATAATTTAGCGCTAATAAATAGCATGCTAGAATTGAAAGAATTGAATTTGAATGACCCTGAAGCTAAAGAAGTACTAAAGGAAAGTAGAGAGAGAATTAAAACGACAGCATTGGTGCATGAAAGATTGTATAGCAATGCAAACTTTAATCAAATCAATGTCAATACTTATTTGATAGAGCTTTTTAATTACATACGAAAAAATTCAGAGCAGAGCATAAGACTAAATGGCGGTTCGCTACTTCTGGATATTAAAAAGGCTTTTCCTTTTGGATTGCTAATGCACGAACTGATGATGAACTCGGTTAAACATTCTTTGGGCGACTCGGAAAAGGCATACATTTCCCTTAACATTGATGTACAAGATTCGAATGTGAAGATTCTATACATTGAAAGTAACGGGTCATTTCCTGAAGAGATTGACTTAAATAGCAGTCATTCAACAGGACTAATGTTGATTAATACTTTTACGGAGCAATTGAATGGCAAAATAGTTTTGCTGGAAAGAAGTCCAACAACATATCAAATCATGTTTCCACTCAATGAGCAATAAGAAAATTTTAATAATTGAAGATGAACTTCTAATAGGTCGAGTGCTTAAACTGGTACTTGAGAAGAGGGGATTTGAGGTGGTGCATTTGAATGGCCCGAATAATTTAATGGAAGAATATAAATCTCTTCAGCCTGACGTTGTTGTTATGGATGTATCCTTAAACCATGATCAGTCGGGAGTTGAAGTTGCGCATCAGATGAGGGAGAACGGCTGTGTCTGCCCAATCGTTTTTACAACAGGTAATTCATACAACCAAACAAAAGAATTAATTTCGGAAATAAATAACACTTATTTATTTATCAAACCGGTTGACTCAGATAAGTTAGCTGATTTCATTAGTGATTTAAAGTAAACATCATTTAATATGCTTAAGCAAGTATTATTTTTAGCGCATTTCTTTTCAAGAGCCTTATTATTTTCTCAATTGAACTATTCTTCTTACTTAAACGACCCCGGTAAACCAATGAGAGATCATAATTTGGATTTTGAAAAAATGACACTCAGAGTGGGGTTTGAGCCGGACTCAGGCAAAGTATTAGGACATATAACACATGAGTTTAAATGTTTAAGAGAGAAGACAGATTCTTTTTTTCTGGACGGACCGGGGATTTATATAACTAAAGCGGTATTAGACAATAAGGAAGTAAAGTATAGGCGAGATGAAAACGGGATCACATTTTATCCTGAAAAGAGCATGAAGTATAATCAAAAGGGCAACTTACAAATACATTACTATGCCTATCCGAAAAAGGGCATATATTTTATCGGTTGGAATGATCCTAAAGGTATCAGCAGAAAGCAAATTTGGACACAAGGACAGGGAGTTGATAATAGGCATTGGTTCCCTTGCTATGATATGCCTAATGATAAAACAATTACTGAATTATTTATTGAGTTTGATGCAGAGTATCAAGTTTTATCAAATGGCAAGCTGGTGTCGGAAGTCACGAATAGAAATGGAAAGAAAATCTGGAATTATAAAATGTCCAAGCCGCATGCCACTTATTTAGTTATGATTGGAATTGGCAAATATGATATTATCGAAACTAAGTCTAAATCAGGCGTTGCATTAAAACAATGGATATACCCGGATTGGAAGGACAAGTACAATACAACTTATGCGTATAATGAGAAAATCTTCAACTTCTTAGAGTCTGAAATTGGCGTACCCTTTCCATGGGAGTCTTATTCTCAAATTCCGGTTCAGGATTTTATGTTTGGAGCCATGGAGAATACATCAGCTACCTTATTCGGTGATTTTTTCATAACTGATGACAGAGGATTTAATGACAGGAACTATGTGTCAGTAAATGCTCATGAGCTAGCGCATCAATGGTTTGGCGATTATGTTACTGCAAGAAGTTTTGCTAGCCATTGGTTGCAAGAAAGTTTCGCTACACATTACAATTTGATTGCAGAACGCGAATGTTTTGGTCAGGAACATTTCGATTGGCAAAGAAGAAATGCATACAATGCTGCAATAAATACAAAAGATAAGAAACCAATTGCGCACAGTCAAACACCAACATCAATCATTTATCAGAAAGGTTCTGTTGTACTAGAAATGTTGAAATACATAACCGGTCGTGATGCATACAATAGAGCAGTGAAAAGATATTTATTGGCACATCCGTACCAAAATGTTGATTCAGATGATTTGCAGAATGCTTTTGAAGATGAGACAGGAATGGATTTGACATGGTTTTGGAACGAGTGGGTTTATAAAGGAGGAGAGCCTTCATATCAGGTTGAGTTTAATGTGGTGTTGGATCAGGGAATAAAATCTTCACTGTTTATAG
>JBFWYJ010000033.1:0-14546 GCA_050186555.1 Bacteroidia bacterium | reverse complement strand
CATTACAATAGCAATACATTTTCCTTTATTAGCTCCTGTAATTGTTTTCCATTTTTGAGCAGCATCACTGTTCATGCTCATGCTAATCAATGGAACACCACCACTTCTTTGGTCGTAATCTTTACGTGCATCAGTAATGATATCTCCACTTAATGCGGCTTTACCTTTTGCATCAGTTTGCTTGATTAAGTATAAATCATAATATGTACCAACCACTTTTCCTGCTTCATCTTTTTGTTCAATGGCTTTAGCACTCCACATGAACTTCAATTTTGAAGGGAAAATATTCTTGGTTTTTAATAGTCTTAAATATTTGTTTACTGTTGCTGTATCATCTTTAGTATATGAGCGACCAACAACCGGTCCTTCTGCGTATTGCTTCGGCTGCCCTTTCTCGTCAAATATAATAGAAGGACGAAGTGGGGAATACATTGAGTACAATGGATTACGCTTGATGAAATTTTTCAGTGCAGTATCATTTGGATTAACTGCAGGTTCCGGTGCTTTTGCAACAGAAGAATCATTTGTACCTAATGAATCATTTACGGCAATTGGATTTCCTAATGAATCTAATTGAGCAGCTGTTGTGTCTTTAACAGCAACAATACTTTCAGGAAACAATTGCTGACGAATAGCAAAGTTTGCTTTATCCATTAATTGAGCAATCTCACCATTCTCATAAGTTTCCCAGAATTCTAAGTTAGCTGTACCTTGTAAAAGTTCTCTAACACGAGCTTTATCTTTAACACCTGGAAGTTCAACCAAGATACGTCCGCTTGCTTCTAACTTCTGAATGTTTGGCTGCGTTACACCGAAACGGTCGATACGACTTCTGAATGTTTTCTCTGCATTTCCAATTGACTCATTAACTTTCGCACGGATAAAAGCAATAACCTCATCATTACTTGAGTTGTAAGAAATCTTATCCTTGTTTTCTACAGTTTGAAAGATTGGCGCTAATTTTCCATTAGGCGAAATCTGCTTGTAAGTTTTCTCAAATAATGTAACGAAGTCATCATTATTCTTAACGCCTAAATTTTTCTGTGTTTCATCTAAAGCCTTATTAAAATCAACATCTGTACTCCCGTTAGACAAGCTGCGGATAATTTCATTAACCGAAACTTCTAACGTTACGTTCATACCACCACGTAAATCCAGACCAAGATTTAATTCGTTTTTCTTACACTCAGAATAAGAATAAGAGGCTATGAAAATATCATAAACCACCTCGTTCTTCATCGAATCTAAGTATCTGTCAACTAAAGCCGACTTCAACGAATCAACAATACTTTGATTCTTTGAAACATTGCCTTTTGACAATTCTTTAGCGAAGTTTTGGTACTTTGGACCATTTACAATACTCTCTGCATACTCTGCAGCTTCACCTTCAACACTTCTTGTAACCCAAGTGAAAGACAAATAAAAAATACAAGCCAATGTTAATAACAGAGCAAATATTTTTATAGCACCTTTGTTTTGCATAATACTCTTTAAATAGAATTTTTATTAAGGGTGCAAATATAACATATTGGCCTCTAATTGCCAATTTGAATTTAATATTCTGATTATCATTACTTTAGACCTAAATAAATAACGGTTTTTTTAGCGATAAAGCTCTACAGTCAAGGGTTGATCAGGGACAATTGTGAACTTCTTTTCGAGGGTATAAATACTCCCTTTCAGCGATTTTGAACGCCACTCTAAAATGTAGTTTCCGGGCTGCAAATAAAAAGTTTGTTTTGTTTTATCTGTAAGGTTAGTTACCCATTCTCTTCTATTATCAGTTTCCTTTAGTATACAACCATCACCGGCTTCCAAACACTTTACAAGCAACAAACCTGCGCTTTCCAGAGTTATTTCCTTATCAATAGATTGTTTTATTTCAACATTTTTGAAATATGTTCTCGGAAGTGTTAGCACTTCTATATCGTATTTTCCAACAATATACTTGTCCCACGTATTAATTGATTGAACATGCAAAGTTTGCATTTTACCATTATGCCTCACGATATACTTAACGCTTTGATTTTTATTGTAGATACCATTAGGCCGTTTAATCGATAAGCCTCCCTGAGGCGCATCAATAGTAACGGTTGTATGTTTTCCCTCAACAATTTTGAATGCACCGCTTTCAACCGGAGGAATAGTATGCGCTTTTACTTTATACGTAGGAAAATCATCTAGGTATAAAGTATCCGGATTATCGTATTTGTTTAGGGTGTGAATGAAATTATATCTATACACGCCTCTATCAACTTCTTGAAATGTCATATTCACATTGGTTTCCTTGGGCTCCCCTTCCAGATTATTCAAATTAACTTGTAAAGAAGTTTTCTTCTTCTTCATCGTTTTTACTGTTTCGGTAATGTCTTCAAAAACAGTTTTATCTTCAAAATCGTGATATTCTCCGACGCATTCAAATGTTTTTATTTGCATTGGTGTTAATCCAATTCCAATTACAAAGGGTTTAAACACAATTCCCTTTTCATAAAGTTTTTGTCGCGCGCGACAAGGGTCTCCTTCACATTCTTCAATACCATCTGTAATTAAAATGATTATGTTTCTTGCGTTTTTATCCGGAAAATCATTCGCTGCCTCAACAAGCGAGTGTTCAATTGGGGTTATCCCGGTTGGAGATGCATTGGCAATTTTCAATTTTATCTGATTAATAGCATTCTTTGCATTAAAAGGTACAACCAACTTTGTATCATTGCAATCACCTGGTGGATAAGCAACAGTATGTCCGTACATTCTTAGAGCAAATTTATAATTTGGGTATTTACTTAAGCTATCGATAAAACGGAAGAATAACAGTTTAGCGCCTTCCATACGAGTAGTACCTTGCACTGTGTTGACCATGCTTTTACTTGCATCAAACACAAATAAAATTCTTGTTGGCTCTTTACTATATTCAGTCTGGCCCATCTTTAATAATGGACTAAGCAGCAGAAAAAATATAACTATTAAGTTCTTTATAATAGAATAAAAATAACTTGCTTAAGCATATCATTATTATATAACGTTCTAAATTTTTAACGTTACAAGCCTGATAACTATTCATCGTTCAAAATTATTATGGTAATTTTGTGGTGTGAATAACTGGACTTTTGACATAGTAGAGATATTAAAAGTAAGCATGGTGTTGTTTGCCGTGATTGATGTTATCGGAAGCATCCCCGTAATTATCGCACTTAAGCAAAAAGTTGGTCAACTTGAGGCTGGTAAAGCTTCATTGGTTTCACTGGGAATAATGGTGGGATTTTTATTTGTTGGGAATGCCATTTTGGACATTATTGGAATTCAGATTGCAGATTTTGCTATTGCAGGTTCCATACTATTATTCATAGTAGCCTTTGAAATGATTTTAGGCATCAATATTTCCAAAGACAGTATGCCTGCAACAGCCAGTGTTGTTCCACTTGCTTTCCCTTTAATTGCCGGCACGGGAACGCTGACTACATTACTCTCAATCCGTGCAGAATATAGCTTACTTTCAATATTGATAGCCATAGTATTAAACATAATTATAGTTTATTTAGTACTAAAGTTTCTCAAGCGAATTGAAAGCTTTTTGGGGGCCGGTGGCATTGCTATTCTTAAAAAAGTGTTCGGAATCATCCTGTTAGCATTGGCAATAAAGCTATTCAGAAAATATACAGGATTGTAAATTTTACTTTTGCCTTTATTAGTTAAGCATTTTTTTGCACCTTTGTCTCCCCTATTTAATTGGTATGAAACGCATTAGAATTAAAGAATTATTAAGTACAAAACCTGAAAATCAGGAAGTATGTGTTAAAGGTTGGGTGAAAACATTTCGTAACAACCAGTTTATTGCTTTGAATGATGGTTCTACAATTAATAATTTACAGTGCGTAGTTGATTTTGAGAATACTCCTGAATCAACTTTAAAAAGAATAACAACCGGTGCCTGCGTTTCTATTATTGGAACATTGGTTGCATCTCAGGGAAAGGGACAAACTGTTGAAGTAGTTTGCAATAATCTGGAAATTCTTGGTGACAGTGATCCTGAGAAATTTCCATTACAACCAAAAAAACACAGTCTTGAATTTTTAAGGGAAATTGCACACTTACGTTTTAGAACCAACACTTTTAGTGCTGTTTTCCGCGTAAGAAATGCATTAGCATTTGCTATACATGAGTTTTTTCAAAAAAAGAATTTCGTTTATATCCATACGCCAATCATTACATCAAGTGATGCAGAAGGTGCAGGTGAAATGTTTCATGTTACCAATTTCGATTTAAACAATATTCCAAAAAATGAAACCGGAGAAATTGATTACAGCAAAGACTTTTTTGGAAAGCCAACCAACCTAACTGTTTCCGGACAATTGGAAGGCGAGCTAGCTGCGATGGCTTTAAGTGATATCTACACTTTCGGCCCTACGTTCAGAGCAGAAAATTCTAATACAACAAGGCATTTAGCGGAGTTCTGGATGATTGAACCCGAAATGGCTTTTTATGATTTGAATGATAACATGGATTTGGCAGAAGAAATGTTGAAGTATGTTATTTCATATGCATTAAAACATTGCGCTGATGATATTAACTTCTTATCACAACGTTTAACAGATGAAGAAAAATCTAAACCGCAAAATGAAAGAAGTGAATTAACGCTTTTAGAGAAATTGAATTTTTGTCTAGACAATAACTTTGAAAGAATTACATACACGGAAGCAATAGATATTCTAAGAAACAGTAACCATAATAAGAAGAAAAAATTCCAGTACTTGGTAAATGACTGGGGTGTTGATCTTCAAAGTGAGCACGAGCGTTATTTAGTTGAGAAACATTTTAAAAAACCTGTTATACTTACGGACTATCCTAAAAACATCAAAGCATTCTATATGCGACAAAATGATGATGATAAAACTGTACGCGCAATGGATATTTTGTTTCCAGGAATTGGTGAAATTGTTGGAGGAAGTCAGCGTGAAGAGCGCTATGATAAACTGCTTCAAAGAATGAAAGAAATGAGCATCCCTGAAGAAGAACTATGGTGGTACTTAGATACACGAAAATTCGGCGCTTGTCCGCATGCAGGATTTGGATTAGGTTTTGAAAGATTGGTGCTATTTGTAACAGGCATGACTAACATTCGTGACGTTATAGCTTTTCCAAGAACGCCTAACAACTGCGAATTCTAAAAGAATTTTTTTATCAGATAAATAACTCCATTTATCACTAAGCTTATTATAAGCATTGTGACAAGTGGAAAATAGATTTTTGTATTTCCGGATTCGTAACGAAAATCTCCCGGTAGTTTTCCTAACCAGTTTAATTTATCATGAAAAAAGTAATAAAGAATGCCGGCTATGATAAAAACAAGTCCGATACCAATTAGCCATTTGAAAATTAATGGGTTCATGTACAACGAATGCCTATTAAACAGACATCATCAATTTGTTCCAACTCATTTTTCCAATCAACAAAGATTTTAGATAACTCATGATTCTGGTCTTTACAATCCTTAGTACTAATCTTGGTTAACGTTTCTATCAATGCTTTCACCTTGTATTTCTTACCTTTTGGTCCACCAAATTGATCCGGATAACCATCTGAGAACATATAAACCATGCTACCCTTTTGACATGAAACGATATTTAAATCAAATTCAATATCATTTTCAGATTGCGAACCACCAATTGATTTTTTTGTTGGCTTTATTTCTTGCAATTCTTGATTATTAATTATGAAGACAGGACGATTTGCAGAAGCAACATAAAGCTTTCCTTCTTTAAACATTGAAATAGAAATATCCATGCCATCACGCGAATCATTCTCAGCGTTCTGTCTTAAAGCAAATTTCACTTCACTGTGAAGTTCTTTTAAAATATCATTTGGCATTTCAACACCACGTTCGATAATAATTTGATGCAATAAATTACTACCCACCATACTCATTAATGCACCCGGAACGCCATGACCGGTACAATCAGCCATAATAGCGTATTTACAATTGTCTTTCTTTTTAAATTGGTAAAAGTCGCCACTTACAATATCTCGAGGTCTAAAGAAAACGAAACTATCTTCAAACAATCCCTTGATTTCTTCATCCGTTGGAAGAATTGATTGTTGAATTTTCTGAGCATAATTAATACTATCTGTAATGTCTTTGTTCTTTTCTTCAATTAATTTTTTTTGTTCGAAAATTTCCTTTGTTCTTTCGTTGACCTGAATTTCAAGAATGGCATTTTGTTGAGACAGTATTTTCTGTTTTTCTTTTTCTTGTTCAATATTTCTTCTGGATAATGATTCAACTTCTACTAATTTGAGTTGCAAAGTCTTGTTTGTAGTTGCAAATTCCCAGGCTAGAAAAATTGACATCGTTATAGGAATACTGGCAACACAAAGAATCATCAAGACTAAAACAAGATATGCTACAAAATTATTCTCCGCCTGAATACCTCCAAATAGAATGCTATAAGCAATAAGTCCAATAATAAACAGGGCAAAAAAGCCATAGCCCGCACCTATTAGCCTGGAACCTCTCTTTCTCTCTTTAAGTGCTTTATACAACAAATAGAGGGCATATATAAGCGAAGAAAGCGTAACCACAACGAAACAGAAAAAGAAAAAAACCTGATGTATCAGTGCAGCAATCCATGAAATGACAGTAATAATACCTAATATTCTCGAAACAATATTTCTCTGAAAACCAAATATTGATTTCAGCACAATAACCAACAAGTACATGAAAGTAGGCAGGGCAATTACGGCAATAAGTACTAAAATTGAAGATATGTCAGGTTGATGCGTGTGCGACCTAGTAAAGATGAGTGAGAAATAATAGCTAAGTATTAGACTCAGATAAGTAAAGTACAAATTCGTCTTCTTTGCTCTGTAAAAAATAAATAATAGAAAATGAATAAATGATAATGTCAAAAAAAATGAAAATGAAAAAACACCAATAAAATTATTTATGTATTGGCTATTACGCATATCTTTAATGTACTCTCTGGTAGGTTCGATTTCAAACTTCAAGCCGGCTTCAAGAATACCAGAGCTATTGTATGATCGTTCATATCCTGTATTAGAATATCTTACTGCAATATGCAACCATTCACCTTTCTTTAAGGGAGGTAGTGGAATTGGTTCTCCCAAAGGTAAATATCTCACCTCTTTATTAGGATCCTTAGATACATTTCCATATGAACCAACAAATTTTTCGTTTATAAAAATATTGGACGCACCTTGATGGTGAAACAGAATTGACCAATCCTCACTAATTACAGTATCTATGTATATATGTAACCTAAACCAACCGTAGCCATTAAATCTGATTGGAAATGAATCTTCCTTTAAAATGTTTCCTTTAACCGGAGTCCAATTTGATTCATCAATTTTGTTTAATATAAATTTGGCATCATCACTTTTATTAAAAAGCCATTTTGCATTTGACTCGTAAGATGGGCGGTCTATATCTGCATTTTTATAAATATAGGAGAAATTGTAATAGCCATCTGTGTTTCTAATCTTAGTTTGAGAAATCGAATGTTTAACAAACACAAGAAATAATAGTACAAGCCAAATCTTTGAGAGAAACCTCATATTATCAAATATAATAAAATTAATGCGCTTTAAAAGGAATTCCTTTTTGAATAGATCCGGAATAAACGTATTCCTTTAGTTCATTTGCCCACTCCCTTTGCGATTTGTTTTTATTAAGAATTTCGGGAGATATTGGAAAACCAAAATGCACTTTGATAGCTTTGTTTTTTTGCTTAAACATCTCATCTGGCAGCAAAAGCATTTCCAAGTTTGCTTTTATGCCTAAACGTTTTCTCCACTTGGCGAAATTGTAAAAGAATTTACTATTGTTCCCTTCGATGAAAACCGGTAATATAGGTTTGTTATATTTTAAAGCTTTTGAGATAAAACTTTTATTCCATTCTAAATCTTTTATGTCATCATCCTGTTTTCTAGAAACCAGCCCTGCTGGAAAAATTAATATCGCTGCTCCGGAAGAATAAACTTCTTCTATTGTTTGTAAGGCGGTTCTGGAAGTACCTCCCACTTTATTGACACCTACAAAAATATCTCCGAAATTTTTTAGGTTCTTTAAGATATCATTCACAATAAATCTTACATCTTCCCTAACCTCACCAACTGTCTTAATCAATGCCATCCCATCCAATCCACCCAAAGGATGATTAGCGATAATGATTACACTTTCCTTTATTGGAATTCTATCTGCATGAAATGACTCAACCTTAACTCCCAGATATTTTAATATTTCTGTGTTATGTTCTAAACCATGAAATTGTCCTAAATATTCCATACCGCAGTTTATTTCATTTTCGTGCAATTTTCTTCTCAACCAATTAATGATAAAACGGGGAAGAATCTTATACAATCCAGGCGATTTTTCCTTTAGAATATGGTTTATATCTATGAACTTTTGCTGTTTCAGTTATGCGAATATACACTCTAATTAATTATCACCAATATTGTTAATATCCACAATGCCAATTAGCAAAATGCCTAATAGGAACAAAATCGAATAGAGCTATAAAAAGACTGTATTTACAATCATTATAGAGCTAATCGCTATGCATTCTATTACTAAAAACATTTTTACTAACAATGTTAATAACCCAATTTTTATTAACAAGAGTGGTAAAATGTGGTTTATTGTGGTAAAATGTGGTAAAAAAACCCATATTTTTGGTAAATTATTTAAAATCAGCATGAAAAACCTTATTGGAGAATACGACTGCAAGGTGGACGCAAAGGGGCGATTCATGTTTCCTGTGGATTTAAAGAAACAATTAGACGATAATTTTGAGAAAGGCTTTGTCATTAACAGAAACCTGCACCAAAAATGCTTAGTGCTTTACCCTATTAACGAATGGGAAAAGTTAAATGCCAAATTGGGAAAACTAAATCGTCTTATTAAAGCAAATGATGTCTTTGTTAGAAGGTTTACAGGTGGGGCAACATCATTACAAGCTGATGGAACAGGAAGAATTCTACTTCCTAAACCATTAACAAACTACGCAGAAATTCAATCTGAAATAAAAGTGTTGGGAAGCAATAAACTTATTGAAATCTGGGATAAGAATAATTACAATGAATTCTTGAATCAGGAAGTAGATATTGAAACTCTAGCCAATGAAGTTTTAGGTGGGTTGAATTTTAATGATGATGAGTAAGGAAACTTACCACATACCCGTTCTTTTAAATAACTGTATAGAAGGATTGAATATAATACCCAACGGTACTTATGTTGATTTAACTTTTGGTGGTGGCGGTCATTCTAAGGAAATACTTAAACACCTTAATCAAGAGGGACGGTTAATTGCGTTCGATCAGGACAAAGATGCCTTAAAAAATATTCCTGATGATAAACGTCTTCTTTTTATTCCTCAAAACTTTAGATTCATTAAAAACTATCTACGGTTAAATGGCATAACAAAAGTGGATGGGATTTTAGGTGACCTTGGTGTTTCTTCACATCAATTTGACTCAGGTGAAAGAGGCTTCTCGCTAAGATTTGACGGTCCCTTAGACATGAGAATGAACCAAGATGCAAAGTTATCTGCTGAAGAAATTATCAATGGTTATGACGAACCTCAGCTGACAAAATTGTTCAAAGAATATGGTGAGTTAAATCAAGCCAAAAAAATTGCTCAAACAATTTGCAGAAATAGAAATGAGAAAAAAATTGAAACCACAAAAGACCTGGTTAAGTGTGTTCAAGGCTTGTATCCAAAAAGGGAAGAACATAAGTTTTTGGCAAAATTATTTCAGGCCATTCGTTTGGAGGTAAATGATGAAATAGGTGCCTTAAAAAAATGTTTAACGGATTGCGTTGATATACTTAAAGTTGGTGGGCGTCTGGTAATAGTTTCTTACCACAGTTTGGAAGACCGATTGGTGAAAAACTTGATGAAAACCGGCAATGTGGAAGGTGTTGTAAATAAAGATCCGATATACGGTAACAGTAATGTTCCATTTAGGTTAGTAGTCGGAAAACCGATACTGCCTGATGAAACAGAATTAGAAATTAATACGCGCTCAAGAAGTGCGAAACTAAGAATTGCAGAAAAAATATAGCTATACTGATGGCTAACAAACTACGCGATAAGAGCGAAGACATAGAACTAAACGATCTAACTGAAGTTAACTCCCTTACCTCAGACAAAAAAACTACCCCCAAAAAGAAAAGAAAAAAAGGTGTTCTTGCCAATTTTTTAGGATGGATTTTTAGCGGAACTTTTTTAGCAAACGAAAAAAATTATAAACATGTTCCATTCATTCTATTTCTTGTATTAATTGCCACGCTGTATATCTCCTATGGTTACTTCGCAGATAACTCCTTAAGAGAAGTAAATAAAATTTCAAATAGATTAAAAGAACTTCGCTCTGAGTTCATCTACACAAAGAGCGAACTAATGTTTGCCAGCAAACAAAGTGAGGTTGCAAAATCCGCTGAAAGCATTGGGTTAAAAGAACCGGTTGTTCCACCATTTAAAATAATTGTTGATAGCGCAGAACTAAACAAAAATTTAATTGAAGAATAAAAAAGACATATTATCACGACTCTATGTTGTTTACATTTTTCTTTGTGTATTCTCAATCGCAATTGTTTATCGAATTATTACTATTCAATTCATTGAAGGATCAAAATGGAAAGAAAAAGCAGAAGCTTACACAACTAAAGTTCATGAAATTGAAGCTGTAAGAGGAAATATTTTTGATGTCAACGGGAGTTTGTTAGCTACATCTTTGCCATACTATGAAGTTGGCATGGATGTTAATGCTCCTAGTATCGATGATAATTTATTTAAATCTAATAGAGATTCTCTTGCATTTCTGCTTTCAAAACTCCTTAAAAATAAAAGTGAAAATGAGTTTCTAAAATTATTAAACAATGCCCGGAAAACAGGAGATAGGTATATTGTTCTTAGCAGAAATGTTTCGTACAAGAATCTACAAACCATTAAAACCTTTCCAATATTAAGAAATGGCAGACGAGGCGGATTAGTTACAATGCAAACTAACAAGCGAGAGCGCCCTTTCAAAAATTTAGCTGCCAGAACTATAGGAATGGCTCGTAAAGGAATCAAGCCGGTTGGTTTAGAAGGTGCTTATGATAGTTTGCTTACAGGCATAAGTGGAAAGCGTTTAATGCAAAAAATTGCAGGAGGAGTTTGGCGACCAATTAACGATGATAATGAAGTAGAGCCAAAAGATGGAAGTGATATTTATACTACTATTGACATTAATATTCAAGATGTGGCAGAACACGCATTGTTTAAAGCACTGGTAAAAAATAATGCCTCACATGGATGTGTTGTTTTAATGGAAGTTAAAACAGGTGCGATAAAAGCAATCGCAAATTTGGCTCGTAGCAGATCTGATTCTTCAGTTTATGCAGAAACTCTAAACTACGCAATTGGCCACCCCGCAGAACCTGGATCTACATTTAAGCTTGCATCAATGTTAGCTGTCATTGATGATTACGACATTAGTTTAGATGAAAAAGTAAATGTAGAAAATGGCAAATGCATGTATTACAATATTACAGTAAGAGATGCTCATGAGCCTGAAACACCACAATTGTCAGTACAAAGAATATTTGAGACTTCATCAAATGTTGGTGTTACGAAAATTATTACAAAATATTATGGCAAAACTCCACAAAAGTTTGTTGACAAGCTCTTATCATTCAAATTAGATAAGCCTTTGGGAATAGCCATTCCGGGTGAAGGACATCCTTTTATCAAAAGCACAAATCATAAAGCATGGAGTGGTGTAACTCTTCCACAAATGAGTTATGGTTATGAAACTTTAATGACACCATTGCAAACACTAACACTTTATAATGCAGTTGCTAATAACGGTAAAATGGTCAAACCGCAATTTATCAAAGAAATAAGAAGAAAAGGAAATACCGTTGAAAGATTCTCAACTGAAGTAATGTCTGAACAAATTGTGAAGCAATCAACCATAAAAAAAATCAAACAACTATTAGAAGGTGTTGTAGAAAATGGTACCGGAAGGGGGTTGAATATTACTGCGTTTAAAGTAGCAGGTAAAACAGGTACCGCACAAATTGCTAAAATAGGTAAGGATAAAGGTAAAAATGCTTATGGAGTTGCAGGTCAAAGAACCTATCAGGCATCATTCGTTGGATACTTCCCTGCAGACAATCCACTTTACACTTGCATAGTCGTGATTAACTCACCAAGTAATGGTATTTATTATGGAGGATTAGTAGCAGGGCCTGTTTTTAAAGAAATTGCGGAAAAAGTTTATTCAAGTAGTTTAGACTTTTTACCTCCCGTAAATAAAGGGGGGCATATTCTCGCTCAAAATATTCATTTGAGTGGCGGAAAAGGGGAAGATATTATTGCTGTTAGCAAGCTTCTTAATATTAAAGAAGTAAAACCTAATAAACTGAAGGATTCTCAATACTATTATAATGACAATTCTGATTCTACAAGAATAAAATTAAAAGAAGAAAACTTCGAAAGCCAATTAAAAAAAGGCGTCATACCAAACTTGAAAGGATTAACCGCAAAAGATGCGGTTTACATTCTTGAAAGCAACGGTTTCTACACAGAAATTGAAGGGGTCGGTAAAATACAGAAGCAAATTCCGGAAGCTGGTAGTAAAGTTAACAAAGGAGATAAAATTTATTTGACATTAAGCTAATGAAATTACTTAGCGACATAGTATATAAGTTACGCATTGAACACACAACAGGCTCAATGAATATTGCAATCGCAACTATTTCATTTGATTCAAGAAAAGTAAAAAAGGATAGTTTGTTTGTTGCCATTTCCGGAACGCAAGTTGATGGAAATGAATTTATTCCTCAGGCAATAGCTTCAGGAGCGGTTGCTGTGGTTTGTGAAAAATTACCAACTGAGCTTTCTGACAAGGTAACATACATCAAAGTAAATAATGCCAGTGAAGCACTTGGTATAATTGCCTGCAACTTTTATGACAACCCTTCTCGAAAATTAAAACTTATTGGCGTAACAGGTACAAATGGTAAAACTACCACTGTAACATTACTTTTCAATTTATTTAAAAACATGGGGTACTCTGTCGGTTTGATTTCAACTGTACAAAATAAAATTAATAGTAAAGTTATTCCGGCTACCCACACAACTCCTGATCCAATAAGTTTAAACCAACTATTGAATAATATGGTTATGGAGGGTTGCAAATATGCGTTTATGGAAGTTAGTTCCCATGCCCTGGTACAAAATCGTGTGAAAGGTATTCAGTTTGAAGGTGCTGTCTTCACAAATATAACTCACGACCATTTAGACTATCATAAAACATTTGACGAGTATATAAAAGCAAAGAAATTATTGTTTGATTCACTTCCTAAAACATCTTTCGCACTGTTTAACAAAGATGATAGAAACGGTGAAATAATGGTGCAAAACTGTCAAGCCTCCATTAAGAGTTACAGTTTAAAATCTATCTCCGATTTTAAAGCAAAGATACTAGAAAGTCATATTTCAGGAATGTTGTTAACCCTAGATCAAAAAGAAGTATGGGTCAAGTTGATTGGCGAATTTAACGCTTATAATGTATTGGCTGTATATAGCACCGCCACTTTATTAAATCAAGACCCGGCAAATGTATTAACGACACTCAGTAATTTGAATTCCGTTGAAGGAAGATTTCAGTATTACAAATCCAAAAATGATGTAACAGGAATTATAGACTACGCGCACACGCCAGATGCCTTACAAAATGTGCTTAACACTATAAAAAGCTTAAGACAGGGAAATGAAAAAATAATTACTGTTGTTGGTTGTGGAGGAGACAGGGATAAGGCTAAACGTCCAACTATGGCACTGATAGCTGCAACAGAAAGCAATAAAGTAATTCTCACTTCAGATAATCCAAGGACGGAAGATCCCGAGGTAATTCTAAATGAAATGATGAAAGGATTATCTCCGATTGAGAAGAAAAAATCCTTAAGGATAACAGACCGAAAAGAAGCGATACGAACAGCCTGTTCTATTGCAGAGAAAGGTGACATCATTCTGATAGCAGGCAAGGGTCATGAAAAATACCAAGAAATAAATGGAGTGAAAAATGATTTTGATGACTACAAAATATTTGTTGAATCTATTAATGCCATAGAAGTATAAAGTGTTATATTATTTATTCTCATATTTAGACAAAGAATTTGATTTTATTGGAGCCGGCGTGTTCCAGTACATTTCATTTAGAGCAGCATTTGCATTAATTACTTCCCTCATTGTTTCAATGGTTTTTGGTAAAAGAATCATTAACTATATCAGAAAAAAACAAATCGGTGAAACAATCAGAGAACTTGGATTAGAAGGACAAACACAAAAATCAGGCACTCCTACAATGGGTGGATTAATAATTATTGCTGCAATTATAATTCCAACACTATTATTCGCCAAGATTTTTAACCTATATATTCTTCTTATGCTAATCTCAACAATTTGGCTGGGTGGAATAGGTTTTTTAGATGATTACATAAAAGTATTTAAGAAAAACAAAGAGGGTCTTCAAGGAAAATT
>JBFWYJ010000032.1:0-14714 GCA_050186555.1 Bacteroidia bacterium | reverse complement strand
CCCCAATGACAAAACCAGTTAAGGAGGGATTAAGGTTTAACAGAGCACCGCTAAATTGGGAAAAGTGAATGTCTTGACCTTTAACGCTATAAAGACCGACAGTTAATACAAATAAAATAATCCTAAGTAATTTCACTGTTAAAACAAATATACTAAAAAGTAAGTACTTGTAAAACAGAAATTTAATCAGTTTCAGCTTCAGCTTCTTTGGCTAGTAAAATGTAAACCGGGAAATGGTCACTGTAACCTCCCATGTATTTACCGCCTGCATAGGTTCTTAGTGGGTATCCTTTAAAATTGCCAAAATCACTTTTCAAATAAGGTTTATTGAATATTCTAACACTGTAATAATTCCAAGTTTTGTAATGTCCTTTAACCAATTGGTTACTCAACATAATTTGATCAAATAAATTCCAATTATCCCTCCATGCCAATGTGCCAACTCCTTTCGCATGTAAATTCTCCATCGGGTTAAAATAAGCACCATCAGTAACTTCAGACATTTCTGCATAAGTACCAATATGTTTTTTAACACTTTCATTAATCGGGTCATCGTTTAAATCACCCATGATTAAGACTTTAGTTTCAGGATTCAAATTGATAATGCTGTCAGCAACATGACGCGCTACTTTCGCAGCTGCATTTCTATTTGGCATGCTGGCATTTTCTCCGCCCCTTCTGCTTGGCCAGTGATTAACCAATACTGCCATTGGTTCTCCTCCAAACAATCCGGTAACAACCAAAATATCTCTTGTTTTATATGAACTGTCGGTAACCAATGTAACAGGATAAGAAACAGCTTTGGTAACTTTAAAATAGGATGGGTTATAAATAAAACTCGGGTCAACCCCTCTGGCATCCGGTCCTTCAATGTGTACTATTTGGTAATTGCGTTTTTTTAATAAAGAATGATTAACTAAATCCTCAACAACATTTTTGTTTTCAATTTCACACATTCCAAGAATTGACAATCCATCAGGTGTAGATGTTGAACCCATTTCGCTAATAACTTTTGCCAAATGGTCTATCTTGGTCCAATATCTTTTTCCATTCCATGCATTTGCCCCGCCCGGCGTATATTCCTCGTCGTTTTTACTTAAATCGTTAATGGTGTCAAATAAGTTTTCTACGTTCCAAAATCCTATGGCAGTGATGTAATAATTTTTTGATTTATTAAGCTTTTGCGCTGACAAGCTTAATGACAAAATAATGCCGGTTACCAGGGCAATATGTTTTCGCATTTTCATATCCTTTGCAAAGATGAAACTATTCAAAACATAAACCAATTAAATGGGTAATTCGTTATAGAATGTTAATATTAAATTAATACTGTAAATATTTAATAGCTATATCTTTGACTACTCTAAATGCGAATGAAAAATTGTTTAAAAAGCCATCTCCTAATATGGATTATTGTGCTTGTTCCTTTCTTCTGTTTATCACAAGAAGACTCTCTGAATGTTAAATCAGATTCTATTTCAACATCATTCAATATCCCGTTATTTAGTACAGGAGGCGGAGAGGTTGATGATGATTTGGAACAACAGGACGTTTCATCGTTGTTAATGTCTAGTAGAGATGTATTTACTCAGTTCGCAAGTTTTCAGTTTGGTGCCGGCAGATACAGAATGCGCGGTTATATGTCTGAGAATCTGAATGTCATGATTAACGGCGTGCAGGTAAATGATATTGAAACCGGATTTAGCACCTGGTCTAGTTGGGGCGGATTAAACGATGTAACAAGATATCAGGAAACAAGAATTGGGGTAGTAGCGAATAGAAGCGGAATTTCAGGGGTTGGCGGATATACAAATATTGATTCCCGTGCCTCTTCTTTCCGAAAAGGAACCAAGTTAAGTTATGCTTATTCAAATCGAATTTATGCACATCGTTTTATGGCAACGCATTCAACGGGAATGATGGAAAACGGATGGGCGTTAACTATGTCGGCTTCTTCCAGAATTGGCGACCAGGTTTATGTTCCCGGAACCTATTTCAATGCAAATGCATTTTATTTATCGGTAGATAAAAACATCAATGATAAGCACTTAATAAGTTTCACAGGCTTTGGAGCACCAAGAGAACAAGGGAGATCAAGTGCGGCTCAAAAGGAAGTCTATGAATTAGCCCACAATAATTATTACAATTCACTCTGGGGTTACCAAAATGGCGAAGTTAGAAATTCACAGATTAGCAAAATTTTCCGACCGATGTTTATCTTGTCACATACTTTTAATAAAAGTAATACTGAACAATTAACTACTTCCGTATTTTATAATTTCGGTAAATCTTCAAGAACAGCTTTAAACTGGAATGATGCGCCTAATCCAAGACCCGATTATTACAGATACCTGCCAAGTTATTATTATCAGCAAGGTGACACAGTGAATGGAGACATCTTAACAGGGAATTGGTTATACAACACAGATAATGCGCAACAAATTAATTGGGACAGGCTTATCCAAATGAACATGGCCAATCTTTATTCAGAGCCCGGAAGCGGAATCAATACTTCTGAAACTCGAGCAAGGTATATTGTAGAAAACAGAATAGAGAACTTGATGAATTTAGGATTCAATACAATTTACAATAAGCGTTTCGAGAATTTATTCTTAAGTGCGGGATTGTCCGGAAATATTTTCAAAAACAGAAAGTATAAGGAAATGGAGGACTTATTGGGTGCAACCTTTTGGATTGATGTTGATCAATTTGCGGAGAACTTAGGCGTTGATGATGCATTCCAACAAAGCAACCTTGATAGCCCGAATAAAAAAATATATAAAGGAGACAGATTCGGTTACGATTATTCTATCAATGTGAACAAGTTTGATGCGTGGACACAATTAGAGTACAGCTTCAAATTTGTTGATGTTTATTTTGGTTTGAATATTGGTAATTCTACAATCTGGAGAACTGGATACTGGGCAAACGGAAAATTCCCGACAACAAGTAAAGGAGATAGCGAGAAAAGGAATTATTTAAACACCGGTTTTAAAGCAGGAAGTGTGTTTAAAATTACAGGCCGACATTTCGTTACTGTAAATGCCATGTTTGCAAACCGTATGCCAGAAGCTAATAGTATTTTTATTTCTCAAAGAGTTAGAAATGATATTGTAAAAGGCGTACAGCCTGAACAAGTTATTTCCGGTGATTTGAATTATTTGATAAAGTATCCAAGTTTCAACGTTCGATTAACCGGATATTACACACAGTTTAACAAACAAACCTGGGTAAGAAGTTTCTGGAGTGATGAGTTTAACAACTTGGTTAATTATATCATGACTGATGTGAATCAATTGCATAAAGGAGTTGAATTGGGTATTGAAAAATCTTTCTTGGGAGCACATTTCATACAGGGAGCGTTAGGCTATGGGCAATTCACTTACAACAATCAACCAAAAGCTCAAGCCTGGCAGGATAACAACAATACTAGTTTGTTTACGGATAGAACGGTTTATCTGACAAATTACAGAATGGGAAATGGTCCGCAATTTGTTAGTGGAATAGGTTACAGATTCAGTGGAAAGAAATTCTGGTTTGCTGGAATTAACTTCAACTACTTTGATGAGATTTATTTTGACCCTAATCCGGATAGAAGAACGTCTGAAGCGCTTGCCAAATATGTAACAACAGATAAGCAGTACGAAGCGATTATAGAACAAGAGAAATTGCCTTCATATTTTACAATTAATTTAAACGCAGGTAAATCGGTAAGAATTATGAAGAAGTATTTTTTAAGTGGTAACTTGAGTGTCAATAATCTATTGAATAATAAAAATATTATTACAGGTGGTTACGAGCAATTAAGATGGGATCAATCGAATTTAGAAAGATTTCCTAATAAGTATTATTACATGAATGGATTAACATTTATGGCAATTATTAATTTTAGATTTTAATGAAAGTTAAACAGTTTTATAGCTTAATAGTAATACTAATATTTGCTATTGCTTCTTGTAAAAAAGAAAAAGACAAGCCACCCGTTATAGATATGCTTGGACATAAAGTTTATTCTGCACAGGAATTGCGTGCAATAGCTACTTGCACAAATAGCTGTTCAAAGTACTTCACATCAGATGTCTATTTTATTGGGATAGTAGTAGCTGATGAAACGACGGGAAATTTTTACAAAGAAATTTATGTTCGTGACAGGTACAATTCGGGAGCCATTCATTTAGACTTTAATTTCAGGTCGAGTTTTTTTGTTGGCGATTCCATTCGGGTTAACTTGAAAGGATTGAATGTAAGCGTCAATGAAGATACTGACATGTTGGAAATTGATAGTTTAGATTATGAAAAGCATGTTATTAAATTTGCTTCAGGAGGCAATCCTCAACCGCGTATTATTCATTTAAATCAATTGAATGCGTCTAATCCTTATAACAATTATTTATGTGATTTAATTCAAATTCAAAATGTAGGTTTTTTACCTGCGGACACTAATCAGATTTGGGCTGATCCTATTGCGCAAATGTCAATCAATAGATATATACAAGATTGCGATGGAAATCAAGTTGTTGTACGAACAAGCAATTACGCTGATTTTGCATTACAAAAAACGCCAAAAGGTAATGGAACAATAATTGGAGTTGCTACATCTTACCAAGGGACTAATCAATTGGCGATAAGAAGACCATCAGAGGCGAATATGTCCGGTGCGCCTTGTTTAGTTTATCACAAGAAAGATTTTGAGGATTTGTCGTTGACTAGCGGAGGCTGGTCACAGCAGTCTGTTGTAAATCCTTCCATTCAATGGAGTGCCAGTTCATATGGAGGAGATAATTTTGGAAAAATTTCCGGATACTCCGGTGGTAACCAAAATGCTGAAAATTGGTTGATTTCACCTGCATTAGATTTGAGTAGTTCAAATAATCCTATTCTTACTTTTAGAACAGCCGCTAAATTTAGTGGTGACATTCTTGAAGTTTACGTTTCTACAAATTACTCAAGCGGTTTACCTTCTGCAGCAACATGGACACAGCTTACGGGATTTGCTTTGTCTCCAAATAATCCCGGAAACTATGCCTGGACTCCATCTGGTTCTGTTTCATTGTCCGGTCATAAATCTTCTGCAACAAGAATTGCATTTAAGTACAAAAGTACAACAAGTGGCTCAACTACTTATGAAGTTGATGATATTGTAATAAGAGAGAACTAATGAATAAAGTATTTTACATAAGTGTTTTTTCACTAATACTAATTTTTTCATGTAAGAAAAAATTTGATTTGCCCCCAACTGCTGCCAATTTACCTGAGTCAGGAAGAATTACCATAGATTCAATTATCAAGAAGTATGTGGCATACTACAACGCAATCCCAAAACCAACGGCCTTATTTAGATTTCCGGATGATGTGAATCTGTATTGCAAAGTGACTGCGGACGAGAAAAGTGGCAATATTTACAAAACAGTTTACGTAAAAGATAATACTGCAGCACTTCAAGTTAAATTATTAAACACCGGCGGACTATATGTTGGTGATTCAATTCGAATTAATTTAAGGAATATTATTCTTAATGATTATGGCGACATGATTCAGTTAGATTCTGTTGACATTGAGAAAAAAGTGGTTAAAATTAGTTCAGGTAACTCTGTTACACCTAAGAGAATAACATTCACGCAAATGTTGCTTTTAAATGGTAATGGACATTCTCCTTTTCAATCTCAATTGGTTACCGTTGATTCAGTAGAATTTATCATTGGACATAAAGGACTGCCATTTGCAGATGCGGTAGGTAAAAATAGTATTGACAGGTTGCTGATGAACAGTTTTAATCAAGAAGTGATTGTCCGTTCTTCCGGTTATTCAAATTTTGCAGCCAATATAATTCCT
Organism: Bacteroidia bacterium; assembly: GCA_050186555.1. Lineage (GTDB taxonomy): Bacteria > Bacteroidota > Bacteroidia > B-17B0 > Aurantibacillaceae > Aurantibacillus. The sequence goes on along the minus strand of JBFWYJ010000032.1, from coordinate 8,882 downwards.
TGCGGCAAAGGCAGCCTTACTGCTATTGTAAGTCAGTATAATGATGATGTTCAGTTAATCATTCGAGATTTTAATGAAGTGAAATTAAATCAAGGCAATTGTCCTTTGTTGATAAAAGCTTTTGATGACTTTAGTTTGTTAAGTGGTGGGTGGACAAATTACAATGTTTCAGGTAGCATCAATTGGGGAATTGATAGTTATAATGGACAGGTGTACGGAAAAATCAGTAATTATGTTGGCGGGAGTAATATAGCTTGTGAAACCTGGTTTATCTCTCCTTCTTTAGACATTGCTTCAGCAGCTAATCCGTATTTAACTTTCAGGTCTGCATATAATTATTCGGGCCCGGCATTAGAAGTACTGGTTTCAACTAATTATACAGGCGGAAATCCAACATCAGCTACATGGACAAGCTTAAATCCAAATTTATCAAGCGGTAGCTGGGACTGGATAAATAGTGGAAATGTAAGTTTATCTTCTCATAAATCTGCTAACACACGTTTCGCATTTAAATATTCAGGTACTGCATCTGACGGTTCTACTTGGGAGATAGACGATATCGCCTTATTTGCGGAATAGACTTTTTTCCGGTTTCTTCTCTTCGAGAAAAATTTTGTTACTTTAAATCATCGAAGATCAGGAACAAAATATCTTACAGCTTCTAAAAAAGCATTGGGGTTATGATGAGTTTCGCCCCATGCAAAAAGATATTATTCTTTCAGTTTTAAATGGAAAGGATACACTTGCCTTGTTGCCGACCGGTGGTGGAAAGTCCATTTGTTTTCAAATACCGGGATTAGCCTTGAGTGGGACCACCTTAGTTGTTTCTCCATTGGTCGCATTGATGAATGATCAGGTTGAGAATCTAAAGAAGCGTGGAATATCTGCGGTAGCTATTTCTGCTGCAATGAGTTATAAACAGATTCAGATTGCTATGAACAACGCTGTAATGGGGCACGTTCAGTTTATTTATGTTTCGCCGGAAAGATTGCAAAATGAAACATTTCAGAAACAAATAAGTTATCTGCCAATTACTTTAATTGCAGTCGATGAGGCGCATTGTATTTCTCAGTGGGGCTATGACTTCCGTCCGAGTTATTTAAATATTGCCGAACTAAGAACTTATTTTGAAAAGGTACCTATTATTGCACTTACTGCCAGCGCCACAAAAGAAGTAGCAAGCGATATTCAATTTCAATTACGATTCAAAGAACGAAATGTCTTCAGGCAATCATTTGAAAGAAAGAATTTGCGATATGTCGTGCAGTTGGAAGAAGATAAGGAGTATCGCTTGATGAAACTCATTAGAAATCTTGGTGGTTCGGGAATTGTTTATGTGAGAAATCGTAAAAAAACGGAAGATGTTTCTAAATTTCTGCTGAGCAATAATATCTCTTCACAACCTTATCATGCGGGAATGAAATACCACGAGAGAGAAACAGTTCAGGAAAACTGGATTAAAAACAAAACTCAGGTGATTGTTGCAACCAATGCATTTGGCATGGGAATAGATAAACCTGATGTTAGGTTTGTAGTGCATTTGGATTTACCCGAAAGTATCGAAGCTTATTTTCAGGAAGCGGGTAGGGCAGGAAGAGATGGAAATACTGCTTATTCAAGCATATTTTATAACAACGCGGACGTTAAACGTTTATGGGACAATTTTGAATTGTCTTTTCCGACATTGGAAGAAATTAGAAACATGTACAATGCTGTTTTTAATTATTACCAAATGGCAATGAATACCGGAGAAGATCAAACAATCGATTTGGATATTGAAGCCATTTGTAACAGTTATCATTTAAATGCGGTTACATTTTATAACAGTTTGAAATTTTTAGAGAAGCAAGGTTATTTTTCAATATATGATTCCGGTTACGAACCTTCTAAATTAATGGTACTTGCCTCTAAAGAAACATTGTATGATTTTCAGATTAAGAATCCTAAGTATGAGCCGTTAATTAAATCTGTTCTTAGATCTTATACCGGTTTGTTTGAGCAATTCGTTTATATCAACGAGAAAGATTTGGTTTATAAAGTTAAGTTGTCTTACCCTGAACTTATTCAACAACTTGAGCTATTGAGTAAACATGAAATCTGGACCTATATCCCAACAAGTAATTTGCCAAAACTCACTTTCTTGCAAAATAGAATGCCACACAAATTAATTACACTTGACCCTGAAAATTATAAAGTTCTGAAAGAAAATCAAGAATACAGAATTAAAGCATTGGTAGACTATTTAGAAGATGATCAAACATGCAGACAGTTAAAACTGCTTTCTTATTTTAATGAGTTTGCAAATAGTAATTGCGGTTACTGTGATGTATGCCTTTCCGTGAAAACACCAAATACAGATTTGTGCAAGAAGAAGCTAATCGAATTTATAAAGGAAAAACCACGAACTATTCTTGAATTAAAGGAAGAAATGATCGATTTCAATTTAAAGACATGGACTAAAACACTTGGTGAATTGGTAGAATCTGAGCAATTGTTATTCGATGATTATCATTATCGTGTAAAAGGCTAATTTTTGCAAAAAAGATTAACAATGCACGATATTTGTGGTAAAAGATTGTAACTTTCGTTGTCACCAAAATTATAGTATTATGAGAATTCTTGCCTTTTTTATTGTCTTTATTTTTATTTCAAGTATTAATGCCCAAACAGTTGACAAGCAGGGCAGAAAGCAAGGCTATTGGAAGAAGATGGACGATAAAGGCAATGTAATTTATGAAGGTGAGTTCAAGGATGATAAACCTACAGGTTGGTTCAAACATTATTATCCGGGTGATACTGCTAGAAGATCAGTTACCTACTATAAAAACAATGCGAAAATTGCTTATTCAACCACTTATTATCAAATAAAAGGGAAAATGATGGCAAGTGGCAAGTATTTGGATGAGTTAAAGGACAGTGTTTGGACATTTTATGATGATGGTGGTGCATTAATCAGCAAGGACAATTACAAAAAAGGCAAAAAGGAAGGTAAGTGTATTGTTTATCTTCCTGATGGAAAAGTTGCTGAAGAAAAAATGTACAAAGACGGAATAGAAAATGGCCCCGTTAAGCAATATTACGATGGTAAAACCGTAAAGATGGAAGGTAATTACAAAAACGGTTTATTGGAGGGAAAGGTTACATATTACTACCCTAATGGAGTTGCAGCAGCACAAGGTGTGATGAAAAACGGTTCAAAAGAAGGACTTTGGATGTATAAAGAGAAAGACGGTAAAATAAAAGAAAAGGAAGTTTACAAAAACGGTCAGCCTCTATCTAAAAAAGAAACTGAAGAGTATCTGAAGAAGAAAAAGAAGTAAATCCTAATCAAGGATACTGTTTAAATCATAATTACTTAATTCTTCCTACCTTTGTAGGGAAGAAAAATTTCATGAGCAAGAAAGGAAAGGTATTAGTTGCAATGAGTGGTGGCATCGACAGTAGTGTTGCTGCTATGATGCTTCATGAAGAAGGTTATGAAGTGATTGGGATTACCATGAAAACCTGGGACTACGAAAGCTCCGGTTCTTCAACCAGAGAAACGGGTTGTTGCAGTTTGGATAGTATTAATGATGCCAGAAATCTTGCAGTCAATTTTGGAATTCCTCATTATGTACTGGATATAAGAGGTGAATTTGGAGAGCAAATCATTAATAATTTCGTTGAAGAATATTTGGCAGGGAGAACACCTAATCCTTGTGTTTTGTGTAACACGCATATCAAATGGGATGCTTTACTGAAGAGAGCAGATATGCTAGGTTGTGAATTTATAGCAACAGGTCATTATGCACGATTAAGAGAAGAAAATAACCGGACAATTATTTACAGAGGGGTAGACCATACCAAAGACCAAACGTATGTTTTGTGGGGATTAGACCAGGCATGTTTGAAACGTACTATTTTTCCCTTAGGAGGATTTAAAAAAACAGAAATCAGGCAAATGGCTAAAGATGCCGGTTTTTATGATTTAGCTAATAAAAGTGAGAGCTACGATATTTGTTTTGTTCCTGATAATGATTACCGTGCGTTTTTAAAACACCGAATGCCCGAATTAGAGGCTCAGGTTGATGGTGGCCAATATCTATACAAAGACAAAGTGGTAGGGAAACATCGCGGTTATCCTTTTTATACCATCGGTCAGAGGAAAGGATTGGAAATAGCAATGGGCGAACCGGTTTTTGTAAAAGAAATTATTCCTGAAACCAATACAGTTATTTTAGGTGATAAAGATGATTTGTTGGAGAATCATATGCGCGTAAGAGATTTTAATATCATTAAGTATGAATTCCTGCCTGAAGATTTTCAAGCGCTTACAAAAATTCGATACAAAGATTCAGGCATGATGGCTACCATCAATACAGAAGATAATGAGCTTGATGTGATTTTTCACCAACCCGTGAGCGGTATAGCACCAGGTCAAAGTGCTGTGTTTTATGAAGAAGATGATTTAGTTGGCGGCGGTTTTATTCAAAGAAATAAAAGAGCTTAAATCAATACCCCAATTTCTTTACCAATTGTATTAAAAAACTCTTTTACTTTTTTCGCGGTATTTTCATCGCCGGTGGCACGTAAATACGTATCCGTAAGTGTAACAACATTCTGGTGGTAAAACTTTTTCATTTCATCAATACTCATGTCCTTTGTCCACAAATCCATTCGAAGTGTATTGTTTTCATTAGCGTCCCACAAAGCAATCATAGCGCTTTTTGCGTGACTTTTTTCGTTGGCATCATTTGCTTCCCATTTTATATCTACCGGCAAATGGTCTTCATCAATTAATACTTTAAATTTTATTTCACTTACTTTCATCTATTTAATTTGTTAAGGTCTGTATTTACTTTTAGTTAATATTTTTTGCGCATCAGTTTCATTAAAGAGTTCTTCCATAGAAACCTTTTCATTGTTATTCATATAGCTCTCTACAATTTGCCAGCCAATCCATTTGGCTATTCCGGGTGGACAGTCCTTACTGATTGCTCCCGTAAAAGGTCCTTCTGAAGTAAGTTCTTGCACTGTACGCATATCATTTTCATACAATTTGTTTTTTTCAATCATAAAACCCCACAATTCTTTTTCATAGGTACGGCAATAATCCAATTGTTTACTTGAATAGCCAATCAAGATACTGTCATGCGCTTCCGGAACCAGTCTTTTAACGGCATAATACAACTTACCATAAAAAATAGTGTGATGTAACAAGTTATTTGTGGGCATTTCATTATCCAATTCACTTAACATCCAACCTCTCATCGTTTCAGAAACAAGATATGGTTCAGAAAGAACTCTTGTTTTGTATGTCGGCCAATTGAGCATAGCGTAGAACTTGCTGTTATGCCCTAAGAACATATCCAATGAAACAAATAATGTAGAATCAACAAATGCCACTGCATAATTGTATCCGCTCAGGCCAAAAACAATTTGCTTTGGTAATGTTTTCTTAGGAAAAAAATAATGATAGCGTTTTGCGCATGAAATTAATTCTTGATAAATATCGCTTCTTTTATTTTCGGGATATTTTTTTTGAATATCCATAAATGTTTCATGCATGTCTTTGTCGTTAACAAAGGATAAAACATTTTGTGCATATAATGTATCTGAAATTCCGCTCGGATTTAAAAAACTGCGAACATATCGCTCGTAAAACACGCCATATTTTGTCAAGTATTTTGATGTGTTATTTTGAATGTTTTCCGAAGTTAAATTAAACACATCCGTATCTATGTTGTTTTGCTTAATCTCCGGAATATTAATGTTGTTAATATCTACCTTCATACGGTCTTCTTTGCAGGAAAACAGCAGTAAAAACGAGCATGTTAACGCTAATAAGTAAGGCTTTGATAACATTAATAATTTTTTATATTTGTAAAGTTAAATTAATAATTCAACAATGAAGAAGATTTTTATTTTAACGCTTATTTCGTGTTTTATTGCCGGATTTGCGTTAGCTCAGGAAACTGAAACTACTGAAACAAAACAGAAGAATTTTGACAAGAAATTTCGTTTTGGACTAAAAGCATCTCCGCAACCAACTTGGTTTAAAAGTTCTGACGCTAACTCAAAAGGAAGCGGCGCAAATTTTGGTTTTGGTTTTGGTTTAATGTTTGACATTAGATTATCAGACATCATTCATTTTACTACCGGTTTGGGTGGCGATTTTGAAGGAGGATACATCAATTACAAATATGAACCCGGTGTTTTTTCTGCAAATGTTCTTATGGACAAGGAAAATAAATATGTAGAAGCTAAAGACGGAGTAACTAAAGATAATTATGAATTAACCAATGGCTCTACTCAATATATATTAGCCGACAGACAATATAAAACAACGCATGTTACCATTCCTGTTTTATTAAAAATGATGACGCAAGAATACAGCGGTCTGCGTTACTTCTTTAATTTCGGTGGAGAACTTGGTATCAGGGTAGCTGCTAAGGCAAACGATACCTATGTTAGCGGTGTAAAGACCACCATTACAAACTCGGTTGTAACTTCAGCCTTTGTTGCAGAAGACCAATTAAAAGCTTCCGGAATTGACATTGCTACAGATGCTTCTTTAGTACCAATGAGAGTTGGAATGAATATTGGTTTCGGAACTGAGTATAGATTAGGCGGTTCAACGTCTTTAATTACTTCAGTGAGTTACTTCCAATCATTTACTAATTTAATGCGTAAGGAATCAAGATTTATTACAAAGGGTGCTGATAATTCTTATGACCCTTCAACAGGATATAATTTTGCTCAATTAAACCAAGGTTATTTTATGCGTGCAATACGCATCAATATCGGATTGATGTTTTAAGAATTAAGCATTTATTTTAAGGGCCTCTTTGAGGCCCTTTTTAATTGGCTGCAATTTGGAAAATGAGCACAATACTTGTAGCAACTAGTCCTATCAGCCCCAGTAAAAACATCACAAATAAACCATTGCCAAATGGCGCACCTCCACTAAGTAAAGTTGCGAGTAATAAAATTGCCACCAGAATATAGAGCAGAAAAAGTATAAAGGCTATCAGGAGAACAATCAGAAGAATTTTCCAACCTGTGCCAATGCCTTTTGTTGCAGGAACCAGCTGATTAGACAAATCAAAATTAATTGCTTTAATGGGAAAGTTTTTAAAATAATTTTCTCCTGAACTTTTCTTGTTTATAGATTGAGCCCGAGTAGCAAAAAATGTATTCCTTTCTTTAGTATCTGTTTTAGGAATTATTTGCTCAAAGGCTATGTGGTTTTTTTGAATGGTGTAAACAGAAATTGAATCAATTGAATTGAAATACAATTTTTCAGGTGATTTTTTCTCGGCAATAGCTTGATTTCGGGGTTTAGTTTTTACCTCTTGCTTTTTACTTACATAAAAGCCCCTTGTGTAACGCTTTTTTAAATATTTACCGGAAAAGGAATTTGTTTGACAGGAAATAAGAATGCATCCAATTATAGCTATAAGAAAACCTAATGAATATGTTTTAATATTTCCTGACATATAAACTCAGATGCTTTGCCATCACCGTAGATTGAAGGGTACTTTAAATCTTTTGCCTTCAAAAAATAATCAACGGCTTCGCCTATTTTCTTCTCGTCTGTATCACATATTTTTGCAGTGCCACATTCAACTAACTCAATCCATTCGGTTTCCGGACGTAGAATAACACAAGGTTTATTAAAATAAAATGCTTCCTTCTGAACCCCACCGCTATCCGTCATAACCAATTTACAATTCTTTTCCAGCACAATCATTTCTAAGAAAGAAACCGGCTGTATAATCTTCAAATGTTTGTTATTAGAAACAGATGAATACAGTTCTTCCCTCAGGTTTTTTTGTAAAAGATTTGCAGTTCTTGGATGTAAAGGTAACACGATGTCTATAGAATATTTCTGACTTATATCATTAAATGAGTTAAATAAACTATTTAATTTCTCAGGATTATCTGTATTGGTGTTTCTATGAATAGTTGCAAGAATGAATTGGTTTTTAGTGATGTTTAATTTTTCAAGTAACCCGGATTTATTTTCTGCTAACTCAGAAAAATAAAGACTATTGTCAAACATCACATCTCCGCAATGGTATATTTTAGGATTATCAGAAGTATGCGGAGGAACTGTATTTTCTTTAAACCCTTCATGAATTAAATTCTTTAAACCCGTTGATGTAGGAGAAAATAATAATGTGCTAACATGGTCGCACATTATTCTATTAATCTCTTCCGGCATATTTTTATTGAAAGAACGCAAACCGGCTTCTATATGTACAACCGGAACTAAAAGTTTTGAAGCAGCAATTGCTCCGGCCAAAGTTGAATTAGTATCACCGTAAACTACCAGAGCGTTCGGCTTTTCATTCAATAAAATACCTTCAATACCTTTTATCATTTCCGCCGTTTGGTTACCATGTGAACCACTTCCAACCGATAAATTATATTGCGGCGCTGGTATCCCTAATTCTTTAAAGAAAACTTCGCTCATGTTTTCGTCATAATGCTGGCCGGTATGAACAATAACTTCATTAATTTTATCATGAAAATTATTTTTAATTGCCCTGCTTAATGCAGCCGCTTTAATGATTTGCGGACGAGCGCCTATTATGGTAACAATTTTCAACATCTCTATTTTTTTAAAACTTCAAATTCAACACGCCTGTTTTTTGCCATGTTAATTGGTGTATCATTTGGTGCAATAGGAAATTCACTACCAAAACCTTTAAATTTCATTTTATTTTGAACGCCTTTTGTAATTAAATATTCAAAAACTTCTCTTGCTCTTTTCTCACTCATTTTTAAATTTTTATACTTCAGTCCTGTTTTGTCGGAATGCCCGTTTATTTGAATAGACAAAGTTGGATGTCTTCTTAGGTATTCTGCCAACTTATTTAATTCAATATAAGACTCAG
>JBFWYJ010000031.1:0-14948 GCA_050186555.1 Bacteroidia bacterium | reverse complement strand
ACTAAATAAGCTACTATTGTACTTAATATTATTATGCCGCTATTTAGATGATGAATTGTAGACCCCTTCATGATTACTTATTTATACCAGTCTTATTATACTCCTTGATAAAATCAGGCCATGGCGATTTCTTATATTTATTCTCAGCAAAATAAATTAATGCGGGTTTAATTGCAGCTGGACTAAAAAAGAAATTAAACACATCAAGCGTTTTCATATCCTCATCTAATACAATAGTCATTGGTAAGGAAAACTTATTGTTTGAAAATCTCAAAGGTAAGGTATGTAATGGATAATTATTGATTAAAGTTTTGAAATATGCAACATTTTCATGAACAATTGTATCTCCGGATTCTGCATTGAAATCTATGAAATAAAATTTTTCATTAATATAATTTGCAATGCTTGTATCAACAAATGTGGCATTTGTCATCATTTTACCTGTATTGCAAAATGGCGCATTAACATATAGCAAAACTTTTTTGTTTTTTTTCTTCTTCATGGCCATTGCCTCGTTAAAAGAACGCTTGATAATAGGCTTTTTAGCAAAATTAGTATCTGTAAAAGTTCTTGTGAAGTATTTACTAAATTCATCATAGCTTGTTGTTCTCCATGCATTCTCAACCATAAAAACCAGTAACGGCTCAATTTTGTTGTATTCCAAATATCCCTGACTCAATAAGGTATATTGAAAATTATTGGTAATAAAAATAGTAGATGGATAACTTAATTGTTGCCCAAGCATTTTAATAGTAAACTCATGCGGCGTTTTAGGATTCGGTGATAAGGGCTTATAAACTTTGCCATTATACTCAAAAGTATCCTTGCCTTCGGCATTAAACTTAACGGGGTAGAAGTTGGCATTAATGTAATCTGCAATAAATTTATTAGAATAAGTTGTCTTCATCATGTGCTTGCACCAGCCGCACCAATCTGTATAGAAATCAATAATAAAGGGTTTAGGCAATACTTTGTTCTTCTCTTGTGCCTCCTGAATTGTTAACCAATTCACCAAACCGTTTTCAGCATCTTGTGAATTTCCATTCAAAAAGAGAAGTAAAAAGTTAATAATCAGTAATATCCTTCTTAACATTGTATTAATACCTAATAGTTGCGATTTTGTACATTTGTAAAAATAAAACATAATATTATGATTAGAAAATTACTTCCATTAAGCTTCGTTTTATTAACTTTTTTTGGTTTCGGACAAGCATTTAGCGGCATGTATCATTTTACGGGTGTTGTAAGCGGTACTGCCGGAACAGGTTATACAGACCCAACTCCTACTCCTACAGCAAATGGTGTAACTTTTGGTTCATTCTCTGCAGTGGGTTATACTAATTTTCCAACAGCAAATGAGGTATTCAACTTCAATAACCAGCCTTTAGGTGCTACTAATGGTGATAATACAACTTTTACCGGTGCTGTTGATCCTTCAAAATATTACGAAGTAACATTAACACCAATGGCTAGTTCAACCATTACCTTAAACGAAATTACTTTCAATATGTCAAGATCGAGTACAGGTCCTAGACATTGGGTTGTAAGGGGAAGTGCTGATTCTTACGGAGCCAATTTACCTGCAAGCATTGCTCCAAGCAATTCAAATATTTCCGTTCAAGGAGGGGATGTTTTTTTCTGGAATGATGATGCATATACTGTAACAGGAGGAAAGCAAGAGGTTGGATCTAAAATTACCTTAGGCAGCGGATACCAAAACCAAACATCAGCAATGACATTCCGTTGGTATAGTTATGATGCTGAAGGTAATGCCGGTACATTTAGACTAGACACTGTTACTATTAGCGGTTCAAATGGTGTTTCAAGTGGGATTTCCAAAATCACGTATGACTTAAACAGTAAATTGCTTATCTATCCAAACCCCGGAAATACTGGTTATTTTAACATTGAAGCCAAGTCAAATGAAATCAGCAGTATTGATGTTGTAAATCAATTAGGTCAAATTGTTAAAACATTTTCTCCTTCATATGCTACAGAAAAAATCACTGTTACAATAACTGATTTGCCTGATGGCGTTTATTTTATTAATGCAAAAACAACAAAAGGAATTATTCAAGAAAAAGTTGTCATCTCAAACAGATAAACTTTTTTATATCGCTAAAAAAAGGGTCTCAATGAGACCCTTTTTTATTTAGTGCCTGGTTAAGATTTTCCATGTCTAATAATCTCTCAGGAATTACAATTGCATTAAACTTTTCATGCCAATAATTTGCCAAATATTCTTGCTCTGGTTGGCCTTCAGTAGGAATCAACACCAAATTACTTTTGTTAATCGCATGAAAATCCATTAAACTGCTATAGCCACTTCTGCCTAAAACATACTCTGAACTTGACAATAATTTACTTAGTAATTCAGCATCCGGATTAACATAAACCTTAATGCCGCAATTTTGAAACTCAATCAGTTCCTTTGGACTAACAACAATAACTTCACTTTTATCAAGTTCGGAAATAGCTTCTTTTATTGCCTTTGCAAATTGTGAAAATTTAGGCTCCGGTCCTGATAATAAAATAGCTAATTTAAATTCTATCCTCGTTTCATTTTTTTTTAAACGACTCAACGGACCGATATATTCAACACTTAATTGATAATTGTTTTTTGAAAGATCTCCGGCCAAAGATTGAATCCCAACAATATTGTCCGGAATTAATACGCCGGTAAACTTTTTTAAAAATCGATTATGAATTTTGGATACTAATTGACTCAGTGGACCAAGCTTAAAATTTAATTGGTGGCAAATAATATATGACGGCTTGCGGTCCAGATACAAACCATATCTATTGTCGCTAATAACTAAATCGAAGTTCTCTTCCGCTTGTAAGCTTTCAATAATTTTACACTCTTCTTTAATTACTCTTAATAAACTCGGAACTTTCTTTAAAACACTCAGAACTAAACTAGATCCGCTATAATTAACATTGTAAGCAGGTAATTCTTTTGTTTTGATTCCTATTAATTCCTTACCAAGGAAATGAAGAATGCTTTTTGATGAACCAACAACTACCACATTGTTGTTGTCAATAAGCTCCTTGATTAAGGGAACAGACCGCGTTGCATGCCCGTAGCCCCAATCAAGTATTCCGTAAAAAATCTTTTTATTTCGATACGACTTAATCAGTTACTTTTCCGGATTAAGAATAAACTTTTTAAGTTCTTTGTCGTTGATGTATTTATTGGCAAAAACTTTAAAATCATCATTTTTTAAACTTTTCACCCAATCATTATACTTATCCAAATCTGAAATTTCTTCACTATACATATCGGCTGAAGAAATATAACTTAACCAAAATCTGTTCTCTTTTAAATCCAATTCTCTTTCTTTCAAAAATCCTTCCGTCACTTTTGTTAAGTTCTCACTATTACAACCATTCTTTTTTACATCAGCTATTTCATCTAAAGCAGCATTAACCAGCTTGTCAACATTCTCCGGAGCACAAGCGAATACGCAAGTAATCTGAAGTCCTTCTTTAGGAATCTTCACAGGAATAGGATAAATACCAACACCATACACGCCACCTTTATCCTCGCGCAAATTCTCTCTTAGCTTAATGTTTAATAGTTTCATTAACGCCATCAATTCAAATCTGTTTTTTCTGTTATACTCAAAACTATTGTTCCAGGTTAAGTTCACTCTGCTTCTTGGTTCATTTCCTTTGTAATATATCTTAGTATGAGCGCCTTCAGGTGTTTTAACACCGATATCTTTAACTTCCTCATGCTTAGTTGAAGCAGAAATACCGCCTATGTAAGCTTCAATTAAAGGTTTAACTTCATCCAAATTGAAACTGCCTACAAAATAAAATACAAAGTCGGTTGGATCTTTATATCTCTCCTTAAAAATCTGATGGGCTCTATCTAAATTAACCTTATCAAGATCCTCCAAAGTTTCCGGTTTTGCCGACACATGATACCCACTCATAAAGTAGCTGATAGAATCAGAAAAAACCTGATCGGGATTCTTTCCGCTGTTCTCAATAAACGCTTTCGTTCTCTCCATCACCGAAGCAAACGCAACTGAATCCTTACGAGGCTTGGTAAAAGTTAAATAGATTAACTGAAGCAGTGTTTCAAAATCCTTTTTGCTTGAATTACCATTCAAAGATTCAGTGTACTTACCCACTCCTGGATAAATATTTACGGTCTTGTCCTGAAGATACTTCTCTAAAGCAGTGGCATCAAACTTACCATATCCGGATTCCATTTGAATAGTATTTGAATAATCCGCATTGATATAATCCTTTTTATCGTATTGCGATACTCCTCCAAAGCTTTGCGCTGAAAACAATATTTCATCATTTTTAAAATCAGTTGGTTTTAAAACCACTTTTACTCCATTACCTAAAGTCCATTCAGTAATTCCATATCCTCTATCCTGCGTTTTAAATACTTTTTGTGCTGTTGGTTTTCTTGGAACTAAAGGTTCATTTACGACTTTATCTTCATAAGCTGTAATATCCTTATTGTTTTGAGCTTCAAAAAATGTCTTTTTTATTACCTCCTCAGTAATTTTTGCACTTTCATCACTTTCTGTTAGCATCATGATTGCTGCAACATTTTCGCCATTAGTAGTAATCCATCTTTTTGCTAATTCATTCACTTCTTCAAGCGTAATTTCAGGCACCAATGCTTTGTAATAATTGTATTCATTTTCAATTCCGGGTACTGCATTTTTTTGAAGAAAATGATATACATACTGCATAACAATTTGCTTTGATTCTGTTTTATCCTTCTCATTAAACTGATTCTCCATTGAAGTCATTAACTGTTTTTTCTGTCTTTCAAACTCGGTTTTTGTGAAACCAAAACGCTTTACTCTTTCGTTTTCCGTAATTAGAGCCTTTAAAGCATCTAACTCCTTACCATTTGGAATAACAGCGAAACTACCATAAGAACTCTTACTACGGATAAACGACATGTATCCGCTGTATCCAAACATAAATGGCGGATTCTTTTGCTTAGTCAACTCGCTTAATCTTGAATTAATCATGCCATTATATAGTTCTCGCTTTATGCTTTCTTTAAAATCTGCATAAGTAATTAACTGCTCTTTTTCTTTTTGGAAATACATCAGTTGAATCATGTTCATGCTTGCTTCCTTGTCCGTTGCAACTGCAACTCTGATGTCTTTTTGGTCAGGAACTTGCCATTCTTTGACCGGTTTTGGATTCTTTGTAGCAGGAATATCACCAAACATTTTTTTAATCTTTTCCTCCATTTTCACAGGATCTATATCGCCCACTACAACAATAGCTTGATTATCAGGCCTGTACCAATCTGTATAAAATTGTTTTAGGTAACTTTGTTTGCAATGTTGTAATACTTCAGGCTTGCCGATTGGAAGGCGAACTGCATAACGTGAATCTTTAAACAAAACAGGCCAGGTCTTTCTGTTCATCCTTTCCATGGCACCCTGGCCTAATCGCCATTCTTCCATCACTACACCTCTCTCTTTCTCAATTTCAATGCTATCAAAAGATAAATAATGCGACCAGTCTTTTAATATTGATAAACCTTTGTTCAACACATCCTCTTTGTCGGTTGGAATTTGCAACATGTAAACTGTTTCATCAAAGCTTGTATATGCATTTAAATCCGGACCAAATTTTGTACCAATGCTCTCAAGATAATTTACCAAGTCATTCTTTTTAAAATTCTTTGACCCATTAAATGCCATATGCTCTACGAAATGGGCAAGTCCCTGCTGCTCATCAGATTCCATTGTACTCCCGGCATTAACCACTAAACGCAGTTCAGCTCTGTTTTCAGGCTTCTTGTTCTTCTGGATGTAATACATCATGCCGTTCTTTAAAACGCCTGTTTTAACATCAGGAGAAAGTGGTAACTTATCAGTAGGTTTTAAATTATTCTGTCCAAAACAAATGGATACAGAAAATACAAACAATAAAATTTTTGCTCTCATAATAATTAATAGAATAGTAAATATAGGAATAATTAACCTTCCTTCATTGGTTTGGATTCAATCATATTTTTAATTTTATATCTTCAAATGACGCCAACCCTGAAGGCAATATTACAATCATTGCCGGGCACTCCCGGAGTTTATAAGTTTTACGATAAAAACAATGAGTTATTATACGTTGGCAAGGCTAAGGACTTAAAAAAAAGGGTTAACTCCTACTTCTCTAAAACACATGACAATGCTCGCCTTAAGCTTTTGGTCAAGAAAATTATTAATGTAGAAACGGTCAAAGTTGAAACAGAATTTGATGCCTTGCTGCTAGAAAATAATTTGATAAAGAATCTCAAGCCAAGGTACAATATTAACCTCCGCGACGACAAAACATATCCTTGGATTATTATTAAAAATGAAAGATTTCCAAGAATTTTTTATACTAGGAAAAAGGAGAATGACGGTTCTCAATACTTCGGGCCTTATGCACATGTACGATCGATGAAGGCTTTACTGGAATTAGTTCATCAAATTTATAAGCTAAGGAATTGCAGCTACGATTTAAGCGATAAGAAAATAAAACAAAATAATTATAAACCATGTCTTGAATACCAAATTGGCAAATGCAAAGCGCCTTGTTCCAATTTACAAACTGAAGATGATTACAATCATTCAATACAAGAAATAAAAGAAATAATAAAGGGAAATATTCACTCCATAATTAAGTCTTTAAAATCAAACATTCAATCTTTAGCAGATGAACTAAAGTTTGAAGAAGCTGAATCTTTAAAACAAAAATTATTTCTGCTTGAGAATTACCAAAGCAAGTCAACAGTAGTTCATCCCTCCTTGTCAAATATTGATGTATTCAACTTGTTTAATGATCAAGTGTACAGTTATGTAACATATTTCAAGATTATGAATGGTGCTATTGTTCAAAGCCAGACTCTTGAGATAAAGAACAAACTCAATGAAAGTCCTTCCGATTTATTGTTGATTGCAATATTAGAATTAAGAAATCGCTTTAATAGCAAGAATCAGGAAATTTTAGTGCCATTTGATCCGGGGATATCATTGCCTGATACTAATTATATCATTCCAAAAATTGGTGACAAAAAAAGACTTCTTGACCTATGTTTAAAAAATTCTATAGAGTACAAAAGAGAAAAAGATAAACAAACCGCAATAGTTAATCCGGAAGCAAATACTACAAGAATTATGCAGCAGATGATGAAGGATCTACGATTAAAAGAAGAACCCAGACGCATTGAAGGATTTGACAACAGTAATTTTCAAGGGCAATACGCCGTAAGTGCAATGCCGGTATTTATTGACGGTAAACCTGCAAAAAAAGAATACAGGCATTTTAATATAAAAACGGTTGAGGGTCCGGATGATTTTGCCAGCATGGAGGAAGTTATTTACAGGAGATATAGTAGAGTATTGGAAGAAAAATTACCGCTCCCTCAACTTATCGTCATTGATGGAGGAAAAGGACAGTTAAGTGCGGCAGTAAACAGTTTGAAAAAATTAGGCCTATTTGGTAAAATCGCTATCATTGGTATTGCAAAAAAATTGGAAGAAATTTATTACCCGGATGATTCATTGCCGCTTTATCTGGATAAAAGAAGTGAGACCTTAAAAATAATTCAAAGAATAAGAGACGAGGCGCATAGATTTGGTATAACACATCACAGAAACAAAAGAAGCAAAGAAACTTTTAAGAGTGAGTTAAGTGAAATAAAAGGGATTAGCGATAAAACTGCTCAGAAACTTTTTACTGAATTAAAATCAATCCAAAAAATAAAAGCAAGTTCTATTGAAGAACTTGCTAATATTATTGGTGTATCGAAGGCCAAATTAGTTTTCGATTTCTACCATCCTTAATTAACTTTTATTTTAAATGGAATTTCAACATCAGATTCACCCGGTGCATAGGTGCCGTCTTTAACATTATCAGGCTGGTGTTTTAAACTAACTGTGAAAGGATGATTCATTATGCCACTATTTGCACCTGTCCTAACCAAAGTACTTAATCCAATTCCTCTTTGAGGTGTTCCGTCATCTAAATCCAAATAAGTGATTTGTACGCCTGAACCCGGCAACGTAATTTTATAAGGATTTCCAGTTAAATTGGTCATGTTGAAGAAAACCAAATGCTCAGCACCTTCTTCAAGCACTTCATTACTAATAGTATCTACAGGGTTCTTTGTTACATCCAGAAATAGTATTTCTAAACTGTAAGTTTTATTAGCTGATAACATTACCACCGAGTCAGATTGATTTGTTCCGGAAAATACTCCGGGATTTCCACCATCACCGTCTGCATCCTCAAATGTAAAAGTAGATACCAAACTGGTTGCGGAATCAGTAAACATGAGCTTAACAGTAGTTATTAGCTCTTCTTCGTTCACCGGTGGTGGCGGTGGTGTTGTTTTTGTATCAGGTGTTTTCCCGTCTTTCTTACAGGCAATTGCCGTAATTATCAAAATTAGTGATAAGATATAAACTATTTTATTTTTCATGATTTTTGTTTTTTTGGTAAATAATTATTGGAATACTGATTCTTAAATTATAAGATACTCCCTGTGCGTCGGTGTAGTATCTGAAGCGATCAAGATAATCGCGGTAACGTGTATTCAACAAATTAGTAACACTGAATACAAATTTTATTTTTTGTCTTTTAACAGTTATGTCTGAACCTAAATTAAGTCCTAATAAATAATAAGCTTCAGGAGGTGGTGCAAAATCGGTATTTGCCGGAACACGCCATTGTTTTGAAACATAACTATTAGAAACAGACAGAAAGGAATTATCAAAACTATTTGTTTTATTAAAAAGAAATTTCAATGATAAATCTCCTCTATCTGAAGGCATAAATACTAAATGATCATTCTGACTGATGTTCCAACCTCTAACCATCATGTATCTTGATTCAATCTCAATATGTTTTAAAACTTTCATAGAAATTCCGGCATCAATTCCACTTATTCTTGCTTTTGTTTGTACATAATTAAAAACAGGAAAAGCGCCTCTTATGGTTAACTCAGAATTTCCACTTGGATTTAAGTAAATGAAATTATCAAAATGATTATGATAGATTGAAAAATCAAATTTGAATCCAGAATAATTCAATTTTCCGGAAACAGACGCATTTAGTACTTTCTCAACATCTAAGTTCTCATCACCCTTTTCGATGGCGGCAGCACCATGATGAATGCCGTTTGCATATAGTTCATTAACCGCAGGGGAACGCCAAGCAGATCCGAAATTAAAAAACATATTGAAGCTAGTATCCGGCTTCCATATTAAGCCTGCATTATAAGTCAGATTAGAGAAATTTAGTATAGGTGAGACTAATGAATCAAATTTATAAAAGAAGCTTTGCAAAGATTTATTATCATATCTGATACCGGCCTCTATCTCGTAGTGTTGTTTCACATAACGTTCCATTCCATAAATCCCCCAGCTAAGACTTCTATAAAACGGGATGAAAAACCTGCCTAGATAGACATTCTCCTGATGTAACAAACTTGCTCCTGCCGAACCCCTGAAAGAACGTATATTATCATGCTCAATTAGAGCTTCACCTATTTGAGAAGTAATCCTATAATCAACCTGAGGAATGGCCATAGCAGCAACTGCAGCCTTTTCACTTTTTGGAAGATGCAAGTCATACTCCTTTCTCCAGTTAAATTGCCAGGCGTAAACCCCTTTCAAGCGCCATTTTGAATTAATATGGTAGTGTATGGATGACTTGATTAACTCGTGCGAAACTTCCTGAAAAGGTCTTGCAATACTATATGTAAAAACAGCATTACTATCCATGGGTTTCGATCGGCTATAGGCTGCTTTCAAATCTGTCAAATTACTAATGTGAGAGCCTGAATAAATTCCAATTTTCGTATTAAACTGTGAATAATAAATATCTGCTCCCCACTTCTCTTTGTGAAATCCATTTTCAATTGAAAAATTATATTCCTCTATTCCTGTATTAGATAAATAATAATCAGGCGTTTTTATGTTTCCGCCTTTTTTCAATGAGCCCTGCACTCGCCAGTTCCACGGTTTAATCTTTTCAAAATTTCCTTCTAACATAATTGAACCTGCGCCTGATTTACCATTTGATAAACCCGATAAGTTAACCTCTCCATACAATGCAGTTGTGTCCGGTAGAGGATTTGCCTGAACTAAAACCACTCCTGCAATTGCATCACTTCCATATCGCAAACTATTGGCTCCCTTAATTACAGTTATATGCTTAGCCATAAAAGGATCTATTTCAGGCGCATGCTCATTTCCCCATTGCTGACCTTCCAACCTAATTCCATTATTGAGTATTAATAAACGATATCCTTGCATCCCGTGAAGCATTGGTTTTGAAATTGAAGCTCCGGTATTTAATGTAGTTACGCCTGATACTTCTTTTAATAATTCTCCTAGCGGCAATCCGCTTTTCTCTGTAATTTTTCTTTGGTCTAATCTTTCAATGGCATATGTCTGCTTCATTTCAATCCTTTTATCCATTACATCTACCTCATGAAGTTCGAAAGAACTGTGTGGCAATTTCACTTTAATAAAAACATCTTTAGTCAGATTGATTGCAATGCTTGTGTCTCGACAGCCAAAATGTTTAATTACAAGCACAGTATTTCCGGGACACAAGCCATTCAACTTGAATCTTCCGTGATTGTTACTTATAACTATTTGCTCATTCCCAAGCACACTTACAATACAATCCGCCAATTCATTTCCATCATCAAGGTCAATTATCTGACCCTTTATGGTTAGCTGACATTGCGCATTGATTTGCAAGGAAGCTATAAGCAACAGGTATATGAACCAGTTACTTAGTTTCACAAGATTAGATTAAACTTTTTAAATTATCAGAAATGACAATTCGAAGGAGGAGCGCGAGAAGGGAGTAGTCTATAATTCTTTGAATCAGTTTGTTCAATTATGGCAGCTGTTGAGAACTCTTTAACGACATAAATTATACTTGACAACAAAATAATTCTTGATGACAAATAAATTGGCGTTTCAAATTCAAGCAAATGACATTCTTCATGTGATTCTTCGAAATGAACCCCAAGATTAGCATGATGGATTTGGCAATACAAATCATCTTCAACAGTATGATTTGTTATTAATTGATGTAAAAGGTCATTCGGAAGAATTCCAAATGCTAATACACCAAGTAACAAAACGGACAAATATTTCCTCAGAAATTTCAGAGAAGGCAAAGATACGACAAAAAAAAACACCTGACAATTCAGGTGTTCAAATGTTAAATTATCAACTAAGAACCTAAGTCCTCGAAATTAATGTCCGAACCGGAGCTTTCTTCCCCGCCATTACTTTCAACTGTTACCGGAGAATTAGCTTTAATAAAGTCAATTGCTTCATTAAATCCGTCAGAAAATTTCTCAAAATCCTCTTTGTACAAAAAGATTTTGTGTTTTTCATAATAGAATTTACCGTCATTACCAAACCTTTTCTTGCTCTCTGTAATAGTTAAGTAATACTCATTCGATTTTGTACTCTTAACATCAAAGAAATAAGTACGTTTACCTGCTCTTACCGATTTAGAGTACAAATCGTCTCTCTCATTTTTTTCGAATTCTGCTTCTTCCGACATATCTTCTGTTTTTTTTGTAAATATTATAAAAAATGGCTTAAAAACCGCTCTTGTTGATAATTCGTTGATTTTGTTAATAGCTACTTATATGCTTGATAGATGGCCGCAATACCAAAACTTAAAGGTTCAAAATTGGCTTGTTTGAAGTTTGCCTTTTCTAATTCCAATACAAAATTTTCGTTATCCGGAAACGCCTTTACACTTTCAGGAAGATAAGCGTAAGCTCTGTTGTCTTTAGAAAAGATCTTCCCAATAAATGGTGTAACCACATTGAAATAAAAGTTGTAAAACCATTTCACTAATTTATTTCGGGGGTAAGAAAATTCTAATATTACAATAGACCCTCCGGGCTTTAACATCCTATAAAGATTTTTCAACCCTTTCTCTAAATTTTCAAAATTCCTGACACCAAACCCTACAACAATTGCATCAAAACTTTCCGATTCTGCACTATAAGATTCTGCATCACCATATTCTAGTGTAACTAAATTAGAAAGTTTTTTTTTCACTAATTTCTCTCTGCCAAATTTCATCATGCCTTCGCTGATATCGATTCCAATAATTTTATTTGGTTTTAATTTTGTACAAGCGATTGCAAAGTCTCCTGTTCCGGTAGCCACATCCAAAATTATTTTCGGATTAGTTTTCTTTAATTTTCTAACACATTTCTTTCGCCAAATTTTATGTATGCCAAGCGAGAGAAATGAATTTAAAAAATCATATCTGAAAGCAATATTGTCAAACATTTGAGCAACTTGCTTTTTCTTGGAATCTTCAGTATTGTAAGGCGTAACTTTTGACATTGGGTAATAAAACCTAACTCTTAATGAAATCAAGTTTTAAAGCTTCTTCCAATAATTGCTCTTTATCTATTGGTATAACACCTACCTGTTCACAAACAAGACCTCCGGATAAATTTGCTAGCGCAGCTATTAATACTTCATGACACTCAAGTGCTCTACATAATGCTGCAACACTTATAACAGTGTCTCCTGCGCCACTAACATCTGCAATATTTCTAATATGCGCGGGAATGTGTTCTTTAACCGATCTTGAATTAATTATAATTCCCCTCTCAGCCAA
Source organism: Bacteroidia bacterium (assembly GCA_050186555.1). Classification (GTDB taxonomy): domain Bacteria; phylum Bacteroidota; class Bacteroidia; order B-17B0; family Aurantibacillaceae; genus Aurantibacillus. The sequence goes on along the minus strand of JBFWYJ010000031.1, from coordinate 2,294 downwards.
AGTAACTAATGCCATTTCAAATTTTTGTTTTACACGGTAAGAACTAATTACCTTTTGCAGTTCATTAATACTCTCAGTAGTTAAATCCATTTTCAAACCGTCTCTCAGCTCCTTCAAATTTGGTTTGAACAAACTAACACCTTTATATGCATTGAAGTTTTTATGTTTTGGGTCAACACAAATTGGTATTTCCTTGTTATTTGCAAGCTCAACAACTTTAGTAATTAATTTCGGTGTAATTAAACCTTTATTGTAATCTTCAAAGATGATTACATCAATTTTCTCGTGCTGGATGATATAGGAAATCAATATTAACAGTTGACTTGTTTCAGATTGTGTAATGTCCTCTGTTGTTTCTTCATCAACGCGAACCAGCTGATGATTATTTCCTATCACACGTGTTTTTACAGTTGTTTCTCTGTCCCTGCATTTAAGAATGCCTTTTTGCGACAACTTCTGCTTTTTTAGTAAGTCAAGGAAATTTTGTCCATCCTGATCAACACCAATTACAGAGCATAATATTGGATTTGCACCTAATGCCTGAATATTCAACGCGACATTTGCGGCACCACCAAGCCGGATTTCTTTTTTCGTCACAGAAACGATTGGCACAGGTGCTTCCGGAGAAATTCTATTAACCCTACCAAACAAATAACTGTCAATCATTACATCACCAATAATCAACACATTCAGATTATTGAACGACTTAAAGATTTCTCTGATATGTTCCTTTTTAACTGAAAATTTCTTCATTTCATTACTTCAATTTATCCAAAGCTTCTTTCATCCTTGTTAAAGCTGTTACTAATTTCTCCTCACTGGTGGCATATGAAAACCTTATGTACTTGTCTTCACCAAATGCCGCACCGGGCACAACCGCCACATGCGCCTTATCCAATAAGTACATTGAGAGGTCACTGCCACTGTTTATTACATAATCCTCAAATGATTTTCCAAAATAATACGTTACATCCGGATAAACATAAAAAGCACCTTGAGGCACATTTGTTTTTAATCCCTTTATATCCTTCATCATTTTCAAAACCAAATCTCTTCGTTTTAAAAATGCATCTCTCATTGGTTTAATATATGTGTCGTAATCTAACTCCATTGCTTTATGCATTGCCTTTTGTGTAATACAACACGTTGCACTGGTAAATTGTCCTTGCATTTTGTCACATGCCTGAGCAATCCATTTTGGAGCCGCCATTATGCCACCCCTCCACCCGGTCATGGCAAATCCTTTAGACACACCATTAATGGTAATTACTCTGTCTTTAATAAAATCAAATTGAGCGAAACTTTCGTGCTTTCCAACAAAATTTATGTGCTCATAAATTTCATCGCTAATAACATAAAGTTCTTTGTGCTTTATAATCACATCTGCTAAAGCTTTTAATTCTTCTTTTGTATAAACACTCCCGGTTGGATTACATGGCGTGCTTAACATTACAAGTTTCGTTTTAGGTGTAATGGCTTTCTCCAATTCTTTCGCAGAAATTTTGAAATCATTTTCAATACTTGTGTCTACAACTACAGGTGTTCCTTCTGCTAATTTGATAATTTCCAGATAACTTACCCAATATGGTGAAGGCACTAATACTTCATCACCTTTATTTACTAAACAAAGAACCGCATTTGCAATGCTTTGTTTAGCACCTGTTGAAACAACAATTTCATCAGCTGTATAATCCAGATTATTGTCGCGCTTAAACTTCTTTGCAATGGCTTCACGTAATTCTAAATAACCGGAAACATGCGTATAATAACTAAAGTTAGAATCTATGGCGTCTTTTGCTGCTTGTTTAATCGGATCCGGCGTAGCAAAATCCGGTTCACCCAAACTTAAACTAATAATGTCTATTCCGCTGGCTTTTAATTCTCGACTCTTTCGAGCCATAGCAATGGTCTGTGACTCTGCTATTTTCTGGGCACGGTCTGAAAGTTGCATAATACTTATTCTTTAACAAATCTAACAACTATTTTATAGTTTGCCGCATTAATAAATAGAAAAATCCGCCTGTTTTAGACGGATTTAAACTATAAAATATTCTGTTTATTGGATGCTTAACAAGCGTTGTGCTATCTGCTCTCCGTCTTTTGAGATTTTGATAAAATAAACGCCTGCCTCAACTGAACCATTAAATCTGAAAGTCTCAGAATAGGCTCCCGAAGCCTGATTTTTATTAAGTAAAGCTTTGATTTCTTTACCGTTTACATCAAACAAGGTGATATTAACTTCTCCACCTTCAGATAAAATATAACTTACCGTTACAACATCTTTTGAAGGATTT
>JBFWYJ010000030.1:0-15060 GCA_050186555.1 Bacteroidia bacterium | reverse complement strand
AATCGTTTTGCAAGATATCAAGACCAATTACTAGATGTAACTGTGGGAAACTTTTATGAGCAATTTGGTAACGGATTAACTTTGAGAACTTATTATGAACCAGGCTTATTATATGATAACTCAATTGATGGTGCCCGCATTATTTCAAACCCTTACAAAGGAATTACTTTAAAAGGAATTATTGGGAAACAACGCTATTTTTTTACTGTTGGTCCGGGCATTGTTAGAGGTGTAGATGGTGAGGTAAGCTTAAATGAGTTGTTTGATTCAGTTTTAGGACCTAAGAAAACCAAAGTATACATCGGTGGAAGTTTTGTGAGTAAATACCAACCGGGGCAAGATCCGGATATTATTTTACCGGAAAACGTTGGAACTTATGCAGGACGAATAAATATATTACGTGATGGTTTTAACTTTTCCGGAGAATATGCCTATAAAATTAATGACCCTTCCTTAGATAATAAATTATCTTATAAATATGGGGATGCGCTTTATTTATCGACTTCTTACGCAATGGAAGGATTCTCATTCTTGTTCCAGGGGAAACGATTAGACAACATGAGTTACAGAAGCGACAGAGGAGAATCTTTACAAAATCTGTTAATTAATTATCTGCCTGCCACAACAAAACAACATTCTTATGTGTTAATGGCTTTAAACCCATATGCAACACAGTTGAATGGTGAAATTGGTTTTATGGCTGAAATGCAATATAAAATTAAAAAGGGTACGCCACTTGGTGGTAAATATGGTGTAGAAATTACATTGAATTATTCTCAGGCTAACGGTTTAAATCAATATGCAGTTGGGGATTCATTAACGAATATGACATTTTACAAAACTAAATGGGATTTTAAAGAATTGTCCGGTAAACGTTTCAGGACTGACAGTGTACTAGTTGATGGAAGTTATATTAAGCAAGACGTAAGTTACAATGACGCTTTAAGATATTACCAGGATTTCTTTATTGAAGTATCAAAAAAATTCACTAAAAAATTGAAGGCTGTGTTTATGTATTCTCATCAGTTTTATAATAGAAATATTATTCAAGCCGGCACGAATAATGCAGGACACAAAAATTTAGACTCTGATCTAGGTGTAATTGATGTAACCTACCGTTATAAACCGGGTAGTGCAATACGTTTTGAAGTGCAGGGTTTATTTACCCCTTCTAAAGATGTTGAAACAACTTCAAACGGAATTGCAAAGGGTAATTGGGCAACAGGATTAATTGAATGGTCGATTAACAGTAATTTCTTTGTAGCTGTTTTTGATCAATGGAATTACGGACATCCGGATCCGAATTTAAGAATACATTATTATTTAGGTACTGCAGGTTATAATAGCGGGCCGCACAGAATTGCATTGAGTTATGGTAAGCAAAGTGCCGGTATTTTCTGTGTGGGTGGTGTTTGTAGAAATGTTCCTGCCTCAAACGGTATTTCACTTTCAATAACCAGTAGTTTTTAGTATCTTTAATAAGCGATTATGAAAAAATTAAACTTACATCTTGTTTTATTGGCAGTAGTAGTTTTCTTTGTTGCATCTTGTGACAAAGTAGATAATCCTTTAATTGTAAAACAAACTGCTGTCGGAAGCACATTTGATACAATTACAAATTCCGCTGTTGCAAATTTCAAAAAGACTTTGCTTGAAGATTATACCGGACATAGATGTGGTAATTGTCCTGCTGCAGCAATACTTGCCACAAATCTTTACAATCAATACAAAGACACTCTTGTAGTTATAGCAATTCATGCAGGTTTTTTCGCAAGAACAAATAATGATTTTCCTACTTCTTATACAACAACGGTGGGAAATGACTGGGATGGGACCGGCGGTTTCAATGTGAGCGGACAAGGAAATCCGAACGGAATGGTAAACCGCAAGCAGTATCCCGGATTCACTTTAATTCACAAAGATACCTGGGCGACTACCGTTGCCATGTCTAAATCAGATCCATTTGTGGTTAAAATTGATTTAAAGAGCATGTATGACTTTAGTGCCAGAGCATTAAACGTTGAGACAAAACTTACTTTTTTACAGTCATACAGCAACGATGTAAACTTAAGTTTAGTTTTAACTGAAGATAGTATTATTGGTCCGCAATTAGATTATTCTCAAAACCCGGATCATATCCATCATTACCATTTTGAACATATGTTACGCGCGAGTTTAAATGGCTCTTGGGGGGATTTAGCTTCCGCTGCACCAATTGCTGCCACTTCTTCAACTATTTTAACTCACAACAACTTTGCTGTTGATTCTAAGTTCAACGACAGACAATTGACATTAATTGCATTTGCTTATGATGCAGTTACAAAAGAAGTACTTCAAGTAGAAAAGGTTAAAATCAGGAAATAATTTATTGTGCTTGCTTTAATTAAAACCCATTTAAAAGAAAACACCTTCTTTTGGATTTCGGTTTTAGGTACTTTTCTAATCTATATCCCTACCCTATCCTATCCTCCCATTAGCTGGGATGACCCTGAGATGATTTTTAAAAATAAGGACGTCATTGACTTTAATTTAATTGGCTTTTTTAAAAATCATTATGTTGGGAATTACATTCCGGTTACCATGTTGTTTCATGGAGTTTCTTATCTTTTATTTAAAAATTCGATTTTAGGATATCATGTTTTAGGAATAGTATTTCATTTACTTAACGGGTTTTTGTTGTATCAATTGTCCTTAAAACTTTTCAAAGAGAATAAGAAACTTTCAGCTTTAACTGCTGCAATTTTTTTGTTGCATCCCATTCAAATAGAATCCATTGTTTGGGTTTCAGAATTCAAAACACTGCTATTTTCATTTTTCTCATTACTGTCGATAAACTATTATTTGAATCAAGAGGAAGACAAAAGAGCAATCTATAAATCTTTTCTGTTTTTCGTGCTTGCTTGTTTAAGTAAACCCGCAGCTGTTATTCTCCCACTTATCCTATTAGCAATTGACTACTTCAAAAGTGTTCCGTTTAAGAAATCGCTATTATCAAAGCTACCTTGGCTATTGGCCTCATTACTATTTGGCGTTATCAATATCCAAACACAAACTTCTGATCAGTTTATCAATTTCTCACATGCTTTTCCATTTCACGAAAGAATAATAAATGCAGGTTATGCTATTTTGATGTATTTGAAACTCTTCCTCTTTCCTTATCCTCAAAGTATTATTTATCCATTCCCCGAAAAAACTATCCTCCTTCAAGTTATAGGACTAATTGGAATATTAGGATTGCTCGCGTCTTTCTTTCTTTTATATAAGAAGTCACAGAAAAAAATACTTTTTGTTCTTTCGTTTTTTCTAATCAATTTGATTTTGGTTATACAGTTAATTCCCTTCGGTGAAGTTTTATATGCAGACCGGTACATGTACTTTGCGTTGATTGGTACTGCATGGTTATTAGGATTAACTATTACCAAATTTGAAAAACTGTTCATCCCTGTATTCGCTTTGGTAGTTTTAGCATGTTTGCTCTTCACATATAACCGAAATCAAAAATGGGAAAGCAGTATCACGCTTTATAAAGACATCATTGAAAAATATCCGAAAAACTTTTTAGCCTTAAACAGTTTAGGTGTAGAATATATGATGAAAGACAATTCTGATCAAGCATTATATTACTTAAATCAAGCTACAGATTTTGCACCTTTCAATTACAAAGGTTTTTATAATAAATCATTAGTTTACTTAAAAAGCAATAATCCAGGAAAGGCTATAGAAAACCTGAACAAAGTTTTGTCAATGTACGACTACGAAAAAGCTTATATCGCAAGGGCATCTGCGTATTATAGCCTTGGCAAGCATGAAGAAGCTCAGGCTGATGCTAAGACCGCATTGATCAAAAACCGATTTAACGATAAGGCTTATTTTATCATTGGAAACTGCGCAAATGATAAAAACAATTTAGAGCAAGCCATTTCTTATTATGAAAAAGCAATCGAATTAGACAATCGAAACCCTGATTATCATTTTAAATTAGCAATTACCTACGGTAAGAAACAAGATTTTACAAAATGTATTGACCTGCTGAATAAAACACTTCAATTGAAACCCAATTATTACGAAGCTTATTATTGGCGTGGTGTAGCTAAGGTTAACTTAAAAGAAAATCCTTGTGAAGATTTTAAAAAAGCAGCGGAAAATGGTTTTTCACCTGCCGTTGAGGCAATTGGTAAATACTGTAATTAATACGGACTCTGTTTCCTGATAATTCTTCCAAACCATTTTGGGAAAAAACGTTTTATTTTGACTGCCAATAATTCTTTGCCGCCTACCAAAATTTCTTCTTTGTTTTTTTCTATGGCAGAAATAATTTGTCTCGCACATTCATCAGCTGACATCGCCTCTACATGGCTCACATCCATTTTATCATGTTTACCTTTGTCTGTAAGGGCATTTAAAGAAATATTGGTTTTAATCTTTCCCGGACAAACAATTAATGTCTTAATGCCGCTTTTTTCAGTCTCTAACCTGAATGAATCAAAGTACCCATGCAAAGCGTGTTTTGCTGCAGAATATCCCGAGCGTAAATAAAATCCAAATTTACCTGCAATACTGCTAATTACTACAACATGGCCCGATTTCTGTCTCTTCATGTATGGATAAACAGCCTTCGTTAGATTCACATATGAAAAAAAATTTACTTCCATCAGCTCTCTGTCCATTTTAACAGAAGTCTTTTCTGCTTCAGAACGCTGACTCATTCCACCATTATTTACAAGAATATCAATTCTTCCAAACTTATTAATTACTTGAGCAGTTAATGCGCTTGCATTAGATGTGTCTTTCAAATCAAATGGCAGAATCATAATGTCCAATGGTTCCAATTTTAACTCAGAAGCCACTCGATTTAATTCTTCTTCTCTGCGTGCAGACAAAATTAAACGTGCACCTAGTTTAGCGAATTCACGTGCCAATCCTTCGCCAATTCCGGAAGAAGCACCTGTAATCCAAACCACCTTATCTTTAAATTCACTCATTCAGCTTGAATCAAATTTACAACTTTTTGCACGTCAATTTCCTCAATGCAATGACAACTTCCACCTTTTCTGCAATCTTCGCAATGCTTGTCTAAAACCAAATAATGCGCATCTTTCCCTATTGGTGCCCACCTACCCGGGTGTATTGGTCGCATTGGTGCAAATAAACCAATTGCTTTTTTGCCAAGTGCGGCAGCAATATGCAATGGTCCTGTGCTTGCTGCTACTAAAACGTCGCACTCTTTTATGAAAGAGATAAACTCTTCTAATGTTAGCTTTCCGGTTAAATCTTCTGCACTCGGATTTTCCTTGATAAATTTTTCCATGAGGATGCCATCTTCTTTGGTACCGCTAATGAATATCTGATACTTTGATTCAGGTAAACTATTTATCAATTTTGAAAAGTTAGTTAAACCCCATTCTCTGGCACTTCCTTTTGATTTAGGGTGCAAAATTACTTTCTTCTTATCCGTATTCAATAAGTTCAAAAATAATTCATTAGCCAACTTACTTGCTTTTTCAAATCCGTAACATTCTTGAATAACATCTAAAGTCAAATCTGTTTTAATGTTCAAAAAACTCAAAAGCTGCATGTTAAGTTGAGCCTCATGCAAGTCCGAATTCTTTCTGGAAAGCTTAATCAATTTATTACAAGTAAACCAATGGTAAAACCGATTTCTGGTTCCTACTCTTAATCGCACATCTGCTTTCTTAAATAATTGAGCGATTTCTTTAACAGGAAAAACATGCACAACAGTATCCAGTTGTAAGTTTTTTATTTTTTCAATTCTTAATTTTTCATCCAACTTCAAAAGCTCGTCATAATTGATAAACTCATCCACAAACACGCTCAGCTCAACAACAGATTTTGTGTAGGTTCTTCCTAAAAAGAAAATTTTACATTCAGGGAAATTACCTTTTAATACACCTGCCATTGGTAAGGTTAATACTACATCGCCAATAGAATCTGTCCGACTTAAAAGTATGTTCATCTTATTTGGCATTGGCATAAAGCTGACGTAATTTTTTATACTTTAAATAAGTCGCGTAGGCAGAAATTCTTGAAATTAAATAGCCGGCTTTCCCATCAAGAAATCCTAATTTCAAAATATAATGATCGATAAACTTGGCAATAGGATTAACAAATAACTTAAAGAAAGGCGCCTTTTTCCCTTTTTCGAAATAGGCCTTCGATGCAATATTGGTGAAATATTCTACTTGTTTATAATGATCATCCACGCTATAATAACTGTAATGCAAAATATCTCCTTTCAAATATCCGGCATTTTTATCTCCTGCAAACAACTCATATTTATCATGCGGATTTATTCCTCTCCACTCCCCTTTTCTGCTATCCCATAAACGCATTTTTTTATCCGGATACCAACCGCAATGCTTCACCCAATGTCCGCAATAATTGGTAAGGCGATTCATGTAATAGCCTTCCTTAACAAAATTGCTTTTAATATCGGTTATTGATTTTCTTAAAGCGTCATCCAATGCTTCATCTGCATCTAAAGACAAAACGTGTGGAAACTTTGCATAAGTAATTGCTCTGTTTTTCTGCTGTATGTGTCCGTCAAAAGCATGCTGATAAAAACTTACATTGTATTTTTTACAAATTTCTTCTGTTTTATCCTTACTGAAGGAATCCAAAACTACGATTTCATCTACAACACCTTCCAATGACTTAAGACAACGCTCAATGTTGTTCTCTTCGTTGTAGGTAATTATTACAGCAGAAATTTCAGGCACCACGTAAAGATAAGAATTGTAATTAATTCGTATTTTTAATTGATGAAAGTTACCATTGTTCAGTCTTCTCTTCATTGGGAAGATCGTGATAAAAACCTTGAGCATTTTGAAAACCTCTTAAATGCTAAGCAAACAGGCAGCCTTATCATTTTACCGGAAATGTTCACAACCGGTTTTACTATGAAGCCTGAAACGCAATCTGAGTCGCATCCCGGACCAAGTTTAGCCTGGATGCAAAAAATGACTAAATCAAAAAATGCAGTTCTTGCAGGAAGTATTTCTGTAAATGACAACGGTAATTTCTTTAATCGATTGTATTGGGTTGAACCCAGTGGCGCCTACAAAACCTACGACAAACGTCATTTATTCAGGATGGCAAAGGAAGACGAACATTATACAGCCGGACAGTCCAAAATAATTAACTCCATTGAAGAATGGAATGTTTGTCCACTTATTTGTTATGATTTGCGCTTTCCGGTTTGGAGCAGAAATCGATTTAATAATGGCAAATGGGATTATGATGTTTTAATTTATGTAGCCAATTGGCCGGAACTCCGCAGCTATCCTTGGAAACAATTATTAATTGCGCGAGCAATAGAAAACCAATGTTATGTCATAGGGGTAAACCGCGTTGGCGCAGATGGTAATAATATTACTCATTCAGGAGATTCTATGATAATAGGCCCGAAGGGCGAAATACTCAGCAAAACAGCCCCCAATGAAGAATCTGTGGAAACCATTCAGCTGGATAAGGCTTATTTAGAGGAATTTAGAAAGGCTTTTCCGGTAGGTTTGGACGCAGATGATTTTACTTTATAATTTGATAAAGACAGCCAAAATCCTATCTTTGTAATCCTTTAAAATAAAGGCAATTAGAAGATATTTGGCATGGACTACCACTTTAAGGAAATAGAAAAAAAATGGCAGGAATATTGGGCTAACAATAAAACATTTGCTGCTCAAGATAATTCCACTAAACCAAAATACTATGTGCTTGACATGTTCCCTTATCCATCCGGTGCGGGCTTGCATGTTGGTCACCCTTTAGGCTACATTGCTTCCGACATCATGGCGCGTTACAAACGCCATAAAGGATTCAATGTTTTGCATCCTATGGGTTATGATAGTTTTGGTTTGCCGGCTGAACAATATGCCATTCAAACAGGGCAACATCCTGCCATTACAACAAAGATTAATATTGATGGATGTTTAGATAATAATGGAAAAGTGCTTCCTGAATACATAGATGAAAAAGGAAATATTAAAAAAGTTGCACTTAACAATGATAACCAAATCATAAAGGGCTACAGAAAACAATTAGATCAACTTGGACTTTCATTCGATTGGGAACGTGAAGTGCGTACTTCAGATCCTTCTTACTACAAATGGACGCAATGGATATTCTTAGAATTATTCAATAGCTGGTACAATAAGTCAGCAGATAAAACAGAAAAAATTGATTCTCTCATTTCTGAGTTTGAAAAGAACGGTAACACAAATGTCAATGCAGTTTGCGATGATAATACGCCTTCATTCACCTCTAACAACTGGAAAAACTTTAACGAGAAAGAAAAAAGTGACATGTTAATGCATTACCGCATTGCCTATCTCGGAGAAGCTTACGTGAATTGGTGTCCGGCTTTAGGTACAGTGCTTGCAAATGATGAAGTAAAGGACGGTGTAAGTGAACGCGGCGGCCATCCTGTAGAAAGAAAATTAATGAAACAATGGAGCATGCGCATCACAGCCTATGCACAACGTTTACTAGATGGGCTTGATACAATTGATTGGACAGATAGTTTAAAGGAAGCGCAACGCTATTGGATAGGAAGAAGTGAGGGCACGAGTTTGAAGTTTCGTGTTATGGACCTATCCCCAACCCTTTCCGAAGGAAAGGGAGCAGATGCTTCTATGGAAGAACCTGGTTACTACAAAACAAATAGTAAACTTTGGTCATTGCTTAAAGACAAGGTGCTAGAAATGCGTTCTAATCCTACTCCTGCGGAAGACAAATTATGGAAAGCAGTCAGGACAAATAAACTCGGTGTACGCTTTAGAAGGCAACACGTTATTGACCGTTTTATTGTTGACTTTGTTTGTCTTTCAAAAAACCTTGTTGTAGAAGTAGATGGAGATATTCATGACTTTCAAAAAGAAGAAGACGAAGCAAGAACTGAACATTTAAATAATTTGGGGTACAAAGTCATTCGTTTTAAAAATGATGTTGTATTAAGTCAAATTGAAAATGTAATTAATGAAATAAAAGAAAATTTAAATGAACAATCAAAAGTCCTCCCCTTCGGGGAGGATTTAGGAGGGGTCAATCAAGACAACTCGAACGGGGGTGAGGCCTACATCGAAGTCTTCACCACCCGTCCGGATACCATTTTTGGTGTTTCATTTGTGACTCTGGCACCGGAACATGACTTAGTTGAAAAGATTACTACAGAAGAACAAAAGCAAGCTGTTGATGATTATGTTACGAAAGCCAAGAATAGAAGTGAAAGAGAAAGACAAGCTGATGTTACAAAAGTAAGTGGTGTATTTACAGGTGCTTATGTTGAACATCCTTTCTCTGGAAAACCTATTCCTGTTTGGGTTGGAGATTATGTGTTGGCCGGTTACGGAACTGGAGCTGTAATGGCTGTACCCGGACATGATGAACGCGATTTTCGTTTTGCTAAACATTTTGATTTAGCAATTCCTCAAGTTATTGAACCAAATAGAGAACATGATTTTGAAAAAGATGCCTGGGGTGAAAAAGAAGGCAAATTAATTAATTCGGATTTTCTGAATGGTTTAGAAGTAAAAGATGCTATCAAAAAAGCTATTGAAGAAATTGAAAAAGCAGGATTAGGAAAAGGGAAAATAAATTACCGTTTACGCGATGCTGTTTTTGGCAGACAACGTTATTGGGGAGAACCAATTCCAATCTATTATAAAGATGGTATTCCTCACGCAATTGAACAAAAACATTTACCGCTTGAATTACCAAAGATTGATAAATATCTTCCAACAGAAGATGGAGAACCGCCATTAGCGAGAGCTGATAAATGGTACTACAATCCAATTGAGGGAGTAACCACTCCTCCCCTTCGGGGAGGAGACGGAGGAGGGGTTCTCGAAACCACCACCATGCCAGGCTGGGCCGGTAGCTCTTGGTACTTCATGCGCTACATGGATCCAAATAATGATAATGCATTTGCAGATAAAAAATTATTGGATTACTGGCAAAACGTAGATTTATACATTGGTGGCAGCGAACACGCAACAGGACATTTATTATACGTTCGCTTCTGGACTAAAGCATTAAAAGACCTTGGATACATTTCCATTGAAGAACCTGCTCAAAAATTAATTAACCAAGGTATGATTCAGGGAACTAGTATGTTAGTTAATGTGGTAGGATACATAGATGCAAGTATGAATATCGGAGAGACAATGACTTTAATATTGCCTAACGACGCGATACCAATTCCAACCAGAACACCGATTCGGAAATTAAATTTTCCTGTCAATTTTATTAAATTTGAAAATGGTGAATATTTTTTAGATAGAGAAAGTTTAGAACAATCGAAAGAAATATTTTCTCATCTCAAGTCATACAAACTCTTAGAAGACGAACTTGATGATGAAAATTTTACTTTTAACTACAAAGAAGAAACCAAACTAAAGTTTCATCTTACTCCTATAGTTGAAAAAATGTCCAAGTCAAAATGGAACGTCGTTTCTCCTGATGATATTTGCGAAAAATTCGGTGCGGACACTTTGCGATTATATGAAATGTTCCTTGGTCCTTTGGAATTAAGTAAACCTTGGAACACAAACGGTATTACCGGCGTACATAATTTCTTAAAGAAGCTTTGGAAATTAGCACAAAATGTAATCGAAGCAGACAAGGCGCTCTCTCCTTCGGAGAGAGCGGGGAGTGAGGCTTCCAAGCCCGAATTAAAAACTCTTCACAAAACCATTAAGAAGATCACAGAAGATATCGAACGTTTTTCATTCAATACTTCTGTAAGTAATTTTATGATTTGTGTGAATGAATTAACTGAACAGAAGTGTAACAAAAGAGAAATACTCGAACCACTTTTAGTAATCATTTCTCCTTACGCGCCTCACATCGCAGAAGAACTTTGGAGTCAATTGGGACATAAAGAAAGTATTTGTTTTGAAAAATTTCCGGAATTCAATGAAAGCTATTTGGTGGAAGATAATTTCAATTACCCTATTTCATTCAATGGTAAAACCAGATTTAATTTGGAGTTATCTGCAACATTGAGTCCTGCCGAAATTGAGAAAACGGTTCTGGAATTTGAACAAACCCAAAAATATCTGGAAGGCAAAACGCCTAAAAAGGTAATTGTTGTTCCAAAGAAAATTGTAAATATTGTTATTTAATAAATTGATATGTTACGTACACACACTTGCGGCGAATTAAGAATTTCTGATGTTGGAAAAACCGTTACACTCAGCGGATGGGTGCAAAAAGGCAGAGACCTCGGCGGAATGACTTTTATTGATTTACGTGACCGCTATGGCATAACACAATTAGCTTTTAATATGGAGACTGATAAATCTCTTTGTGAAAAAGCGCGTGAAGTAGGAAGAGAGTTTGTTTTAAAAATTACCGGAACAGTTATTGAACGTGAAAGCAAAAACAAAAATAACCCAACCGGTGAAATTGAGATAAAGGTTAGTGAATTAAACATTCTTAATGCCGCGGCTACTCCTCCGTTCACCATTGAAGATGAAACGGATGGTGGTGATGAGTTGAGAATGAAATACCGTTACCTGGATCTTCGTCGCGCAATGGTGAGAAAGAATCTGGAACTAAGACACCGCATGGCTATTGAAACCAGAAATTATTTAGACAAACAACAATTTTTGGAAGTAGAAACGCCTGTATTAATCAAATCTACTCCGGAAGGCGCTCGCGATTTTGTTGTGCCTAGCAGAATGCATAACGGACAATTTTACGCATTACCGCAAAGTCCGCAAACCTTTAAGCAATTATTAATGGTAAGTGGCTTTGACAGATATTATCAAATTGTAAAATGTTTCAGAGATGAAGATCTTCGTGCCGACCGTCAACCGGAATTTACACAGATAGACTGTGAAATGAGTTTTGTTGAGCAGGAAGACATTTTAAATACTTTTGAAGGAATGGTAAAACATTTGTTCAAGAGCGTAAAAGGAGTTGACATTGTTGATATGCCTCGCATGAGTTATGCAGATGCCATGAAATATTACGGCAATGACAAACCTGATACGCGTTTTGAAATGAAGTTTGTAGAGTTGAATGATGTAGTAAAAGGAAAAGAGTTTAAAGTGTTTAACGATGCAGAGCTAGTTGTTGGTATCTGTGCAAAAGGAGCAGCATCTTATACTCGTAAACAATTGGATGAATTAACCGAATTTGTAAAACGTCCGCAAATTGGTGCAACGGGATTAGTATATGCCAGATACAATGATGACGGAACAATCAAATCCAGCGTAGATAAATTTTACGATGAAGATGATTTGAAAAAATGGGCAGAAGCTTTTGGCGCAGAGAAAGGTGATTTGATGTTGATACTTGCCGGAGATGCAGACAAAACCAGAAAAGCACTTTCTGAATTGCGTTTGGAAATGGGTAATAGATTAGGATTGCGCGATAAAAATGTATTCTCTCCTTTGTGGGTAGTTGATTTTCCATTATTAGAATGGAATGAGGGCGATCCAAATTTACCGGAATCGATGCGAGGCAGATGGGTAGCAAAACATCATCCATTTACTTCACCAAAGCCGGAAGATATTGAATTATTAAAAACCAGTCCGGGTGAAGTACGCGCGAATGCATACGATATGGTAATAAATGGTGTTGAAGTTGGCGGAGGAAGTATCCGTATTTTTAATAAAGACTTGCAGGCGCAAATGTTTGATGTGTTAGGCTTTACTAAAGAAGAAGCGCAAAAACAATTTGGCTTTTTAATGAATGCCTTTGAATACGGCGCGCCTCCACATGGCGGAATTGCATTTGGCTTTGACCGTTTATGCAGTTTATTTGGTGGTGTTGAAAGCATTCGTGATTTCATTGCCTTCCCAAAAAACAATGCCGGGCGTGATGTGATGATTGATGCTCCAAGTGAAGTAAGTGAGGAACAATTAAAAGAGTTGGGGATTAAGTTTTAATAGAATACCGTAATTATTCATAGCCCTTAAAGACAAAAGCCCGCAATTGCGGGCTTTTTGATTATATGTAATTACAAATTACAAGATCAACATGGCATCCCCATAAGAATAGAAACGGTATTTTTCTTTAATGGCTTCTTTGTAAGCTTTCATGATTAAGTCATATCCGCCGAATGCACTTACCATCATCAATAAAGTACTTTCAGGTGTATGAAAGTTAGTAATCATACAATTTGCTACGCTAAAATCGTACGGAGGGAAAATAAATTTGTTAGTCCAGCCTACATATGGATTTAATTGTCCGGTTGTAGAAACTGAAGATTCTATGGCACGCATTACGGTTGTTCCAACTGCGCAAACCTTCTTCTTTCTTTCCTTAGCGGCATTAACAATCTTGCAGGTATCACTACCAATTAACACTTCCTCACTCTCCATCTTGTGTTTGGTTAAATCCTCCACCTCAACATTTCTAAAAGTGCCTAAACCAACATGAAGCGTTAATGGTGCAAACTGCACGCCTTTAATTTCCAATTTCTTTAATAATTCTCTGCTAAAGTGTAAACCGGCAGTAGGAGCAGCAACTGCACCTTCGTTTTTAGCAAAAACTGTTTGGTATCTTTCAATATCAGATTCTTCTGCTTTACGTTTAATGTATTTTGGAAGAGGTGTTTCTCCAAGATCATAAAGAATTTTTCTGAACTCTTCATAACTGCCATCATACAAGAAGCGCAATGTTCTTCCACGAGACGTTGTATTATCAATAACCTCAGCTACCAAAGCATCATTATTTTCTCCGAAATACAGTTTATTACCAATACGAATCTTTCTTGCCGGATCAACCAGCACATCCCACAAACGGCTCTCTGTATTTAACTCGCGTAATAAGAATACCTCAATTTTAGCGCCTGTTTTTTCCTTATTGCCATATAAACGTGCAGGGAATACTTTAGTGTCATTCAACATCATCACATCCCCATCATCAAAATAATTAAGGATGTCTTTAAATTTTTTATGGTAAATTTTTCCGGTTGAGCGTTCAACAACCATTAATCTTGATTCTTCTCTATTCTTTGCCGGATATTCTGCGATTAATTCCTTCGGCAAATTGAATTTGAACATGGATAGTTTCATAGGTCTTATTTTTATTTAAGTAAGACTTACGAACGGCTAACGAGAAAACTTTTGAAAGTATCGGTTATCAATTCGTACAATCTTACGGGATTATACTTTATTTTACTTAATTCATTATTCTTTTAAAGCTTCAGCCCCGGCCACAATTTCCAAAATTTCCTTTGTAATAGCAGCTTGTCTGGCTTTATTGTATGTAATCTTTAATTCCTTTTGCATTTCCTTGGCATTGTCTGTTGCTTTGTGCATTGCTGTCATCCTTGCTCCGTGCTCGCTAGCCAACGAATCCAAAATAGCTTTATAAAATTGTGTTTTTAATGAACGAGGAATTAAATCATTTATTATAAACTCTTTTCCCGGTTCAAAAATATAATCGGTAGAAGTACTAGCACTTCCTTCAATTGCTTGAATAGGCAAAAACTGTTCGGCTTGAACGAATTGAACGGCTGCATTTTTAAATTGATTATACACTAGTATAACCGTGTCAAATTGCTTATTCAAATAAGCATTCATTACTAACTCAGCAAATGCTGACACTTTGGTATAATTAGTATTATCAAATAAATCGTTGCCGTTATGAGGAATATCCGTTCCGTGGATAACATGTGATGTTCTTTTGAAGGCGTCATCAGCTTTTTTGCCTACAGGAAGAACTGTAACATTACATCCATTATAATCTGTTCTGATTAAGTTCCAGGTACGTTTAATAACATTAGAGTTAAACGCACCCGCTAATCCTCTATTGGACGTAACCGGAATAAGCAAAACATTGTTCCTTGCTTCAGTTCTTCCAAAAACATTATCACTGGCGTCAATACTTGAACTTACATTTTCAAGTATCTCCTTCATTTTATTTGCATAAGGGCGCATTTGTAAAATAGCATCAGTAGCCCGCTTCAATTTTGCAGCACTCACCATTTTCATGGCACTTGTAATCTGCATTGTTGAACCAACCGATACTATTCTATTTCTGACCTCTTTTAAATTTGGCATTTCTTATAGAAACTTTTAGTTGTACTTA